>CAVJCN010000031.1:0-10336 GCA_963647945.1 Absicoccus sp.
GATTAGAGAATAAAGTTGCTATTGTAACCGGTGGTGCAAAGGGCATCGGCTATGTAACCAGTAACACATTCAGCAGAGAAGGAGCTTCCGTTGTCATCGTAGACATGGACAAGGAAGCGGCAGAAAAGGCTGCAAAGGAAATTAACGACAAGGGCGGCAAGGCTTTGGCAATCGCTGCAAACCTCACCGTAGCAGAAGACAGAGAAGCTATATTTGAAAAGGCTGTAGCAGAATTTGGCAAGGTTGACATTTTAATCAACAATGCAGGCTGGGGCTGCAAGACACCTTTCCTGGAAATGACAGAAGAACCATTCGATCGTTCCATCAATCTGAACATGAAAGCTACATACTTCATGATTCAGCTGGCATGTAAGCAGATGATCAAGCAGGGAACAGGCGGCAGAATTGTCAGCACCTCTTCCACCGCTGCATTCCAGGGCGAAAAGAACGGCAGTATCTACTCCGGAACAAAGTCTGCAATCATCGCATTCTCAAGAGCTATCGCCTTGGAAGTAGGACAGTACGGAATCAATGTAAACTGCGTAGCTCCGGGATTCACAAGAACTAACAACAACGGACACATCCCGGGCAGCATCGATGAAAACTTCCTTCAGATTACGCCGACAAAGCGCATCAACGAAGCTCAGGACATCGCAAACGGATACCTGTTCCTTGTTTCGGACGAAGCTCGCCAGATTACGGCACAGGTGCTTCCGATCGACGGCGGATACTCCGGAACTCGTGCTATGCAGGCTAGCCAGGACGCAAGTATGCAGGTAAAATAAATAATTTAGGCTGACATATCGGCAAAAATAAAGGGTTATCGACAAATTGACAAATTTTGCGGTAATCCTTTTTTAACCGTTTTTAACCGGCCGAAAGACAAAATTGATTGGAGAAAATATGAAATACGGAATATGCGAATGGTCATTGCCGGTGTCAGGCACGCTGGCAATCAGACTTGCAGGGGAAATAGGATTTGACGGATTGCAGATAGGCGAAGCGGGGGGCAGGCTTATGGGCTATCCCTTGAACAACCGCCGGGTGCAGGAACTCTATCTGGAGGCGGCGCAAAAATACGGACAAAGGCTGCACTCCCTGAATTTGGGAGCGCTGCTTGGCGAGGGCACCTTGAACTATGCCCCGGAAACGGAGCAGGGCAGAGCCGCCCGGGAGAGCCTGAAAAAGGGTTTTGAAGCCTGCGAGGCCCTTGGCATCGGAACGGTAGTGATTACGATAAACTCACAGGATGAGGAGCAGACATCCAATGCACTATCCCATCTTGCATATGCCACAGAGCTTGCTTCCCGGCACGGCGTTGAAATTGCAATGGAATCGGCGCAGGAACTTTCGGTAATCATAGACATTTTGGAGAGTATGCAGGAAAAAATCAAGATCTGCATGGATATTTTGAACCCGCTGAGGTTCGGCACGGGCAATCCCCAGGAACAAATATGCATCTTCGGCAGGGAGCACATCGATCATTTTCATTTCAAAGACAGCGAAAAAAGCCTCTTCCGGGCAGGAGAACGGGGCTGCACCCTGCTGGGGGAAGGGGATGCGGGGTTTGCCGAATCCGTGGAATTAATTAAAAAGATGAAATATGACGGTTGGGTGATCAGTGAAAACTATTACTACTTGCCGCCAATGTTTGACGGAAGCGGAGATTTCCTTGAATTGGCAAGGAAGGACTTGCTGACCATGAAAAAGAGTTTTGAGAGAATATAGGCAGTGAAGGAGTGAGAAAGATGAAAGTTAAATTTGGTGTTTGCGAGTTTTGTTTTCCTTATTGGGGAGAACCCGCGATCAAAATGGCCCATGAGGCAGGATTTGAAGGAATGCAGATTTCCGACGGCGGCGGTGTGGATTATGCCTATCCCCTTAACAACAAGTGGATTCAGGACAGCTACCTTAACTGTGCCGAAAAATACGGAATAACCCTTCACGCATTGTATTTGTCCACCACCTCCAAGCAAAGATATATGTGCGAGGATCCGAAATCACAAAAGGGAAAAATTGCCAGAGAGGGGATTCGCAAGGGCATAGAAGCGGCATCTCAGATGGGGATAAAGTTTGTGACCTTTGATTATTTACGGGTATACGGCGTTGCGGCCCAGACATATATGCAGGAGGCATTGAGCTACGCTATCAATGTGGGAGAAGACCTCGGCGTGCAGGTAGCCGCAGAACCGGATTTGACCGTTTCAGAGGAGCTGCAGCTGATTAATCGCCTGGAGGGGAAATTGAAAATTTGCTATGACACATATAACCCGCTTATGTACGGAAGCGGATATCCGCCGGAGATGATCAAAGCCCTGGGAAAGGATAGAATCGCCTATTTCCACATGAAAGAATCCACCAGAGATAAGAACGGCTTCATCACGAAGGAAACGGCTCCTATGGTTCCTCTCGGCGAGGGCGACACCTTCTTCAAGGAGTCCGTGCAGGCAATCAAGGACATTGACTTTGAAGGCTGGATCATGAGCGAAACCTTTTACACAAGACCGAACCTTCATGCAAAGGGCGAAGGATATATTGAGCTTGCAAGTAAAGACCTGCAGACGATGAAAAAGAGTTTTGAAAGGATATAACCCCATGTTATTTGTGGGTATTCCAATTAGCACTTTGACTTTCATCGCTATAATGTTAAAATTTTATTAAGCGAAATGTTAAATGTACCACAAAGTTTATAGGAGGTAAATGGTGATGACAGATAAAAAAGAAAATATGAAGCAGATTTTCCAGATTGTCATGGTCGTGGAAAGCGTAGACGAAACCATCGCTAACTGGAAGCGCATGGTGGAGTTTGATGAAGCGTCCATCGAAATTGCGGAAACTTCTTCGGAGAAAAAATGTATATACAAAGGCAAGGAAATCAGCTGTCCTACCCGCTATGCCACATTCGACCTGGGCGGTGTACAGATGAAGCTGTTGGAACCGCTGCAAAAGGAAGCAGGAAATCCCTATTCGGATGCGCTGATTCAGAGCGGCCCGGGGATTCACCATATAGGCTTTGCCGCAGAGGATTACGGTGCTTTGCTTCAAAAATATAAGGATGCGGGAAAGGCTCCGATTTACGAGGAAATCGACGGAAACGAACGCTACCTGCTCTATGATTTTTCGGACAAAACCGGTTTTAAAGTTGCACCGTGGGCCTATATGGAAGGGCCATGCGCGCGTTAATAATGAGAGGTAGATATGATGATGCAATATAAATTTGGCGCCTGCGAATACAATTTCCCTGTGTGGGGCTCACTGGCACTGGAAATGGCCCATGAGGCAGGCTATGACGGAATCGAAATCACCGACGGCGGCGGATATTTGCAGCCCCATCCCATGAACAAGGGATTGTTCGTGGAATGTGAAAGATTCACCCCGGGACTGATAAGATTAGACAATTACCCCCTTACAGACAAGATCATTCAGGACGATTATCTGAACGCCAAGGCAAAGACAGGTATCGAGATCACCGGAGTTTATCTGTATTTTCTGAACCACCAGGGCTTCGTGAATCACGAAAACAGCACCTTGCAGGGGCAGGAGGCACTGACCACCATTAAAAACGCGGTGGTAGCGGCTTCCCAAATGGGAATCCCTCTGGTAACCGTACCAACAAAGGGAATGTTCGGAACCGCAAAGAACCTGTATGCCTACCAAAAATTAGAATATGCGGTGCAGGTTGCAGAAGAATACGGCATCCGGATCGCAAATTCCTTTGATACCGGGATTGACAGGCAGCTTGAAGTTATCGAAAAACTGGGCGGCAAACTCAAAACGGATTTCCACACGATAGATCCCATCGTTTTCGCAAAGGAAAGCCCACAAGAAATGATTGAAAAGCTCGGCAAGTCAAAGATAGAGCAGCTCAAGATCATGGATAGAAAAAAAGACCGGGAGGGCTTCATCACCATGGAAACCACGGAAGCCGTTTCCCTGGGAGATGGGGATGCCAACTGGCTTGAATGTGTTGAGGCGGCGAAAAAAATCGGCTTCGAGGGCTATGTCATCAGCGATACGCCGTTTAACAGCACGGCACTTAATGTAGGCGGCGAGGACTATATCTCCCTGGCGAGAAAAGATCTTGAAACATTAAAAAAGGCATTTGCATAAGGAGGCGTAAGACATGGGAAAATTTAAGTTCGGAGCCTGCGAATGGGCATTCCCCGCATGGGGCTGTACCGCGGTGCAAATGGCGCACGAAGCGGGATTTGACGGCATTCAGCTGGGAGATGCCGGAGCGTGTATGCACGCCCATCCCCTGAGAGATAAGAGGGTGCAGGACTATTACCTGAACGCAGGAGCAAAATATAATATCGAATTTCCGCAGATTCATTTATATACACTGGGACATCTTTGCTATTACAGAAATCCCCTTGACACGGTGGAAGGAAAGATTTGCCTGGAAATCATCAAAAACGCGGTTATCGCCGCTTCGGAGATGGGAGTTCCTTCCGTTATCATCGACGCGATGAAGCTGAACAATCCGGCGAAAAAACAACACGCGCTGGATGTGGCAAAATATGCCGTAAAGGTGGGTGCGGAATACGGAGTCAATATCGGTGTGGAGTGCGACTTCACATTAGAGGGACATTTCAAATTCCTCGATGAGGTGGGCGGCGGACTTAGGCTCTGCTTCGACACCCACAATCCGTGTATGTACGGAACCGGATATCCGCCGGATATGATTCGCGCCCTGGGAAAAGACAGAATGGATCATTTCCACATCAAGGATAACGCAGGAGATGAGAACGGCCTTGTTACCTACGAAACTCCCCTTGTACCTTTTGGAACCGGCGTGACCTATTTCCGCGAAACGGCTGAGGCTGTCAAGGAAATCGGCTTCGAGGGCTGGATCATCGCAGAAAATATGTATTACCAGCCGGGAGTTCGTCAGGGCTCGAATTATGTGGAAGCCGCAAGGCGGGATGTGCAGGCGCTGCACGATGCTTATGGATATGTATAATTTGTACGGGAAAGGATGAGCAAAATGACAAAATTAAAAATGGATTTGGTTTGCCAGGTGGCAGTGGTCGTAAATAATTTGGAAGAAGGCGTAAATACATGCAGAGAATTATTCGGATTTGACGAAGAATCCCTTTCTTTCTCGGATTCAAGAGATGCCTACGCAGAAGGCAGGCTCAAAGATGTAAAATACAACGGCGTGGAAGGGGAATTTCACTATGTTCAGTACAATTTCTTCATGGGAGGAATGGACATCGAGATGTTTGCCCCGATTCCGGGCTACGAAGATGAAGTCAACCCCTTTACCGATTTTCTTAAGGAAAACGGCGGCCCGGGGATCCACCACCTGAACATCAGATTAGTGAACAGACAAGAGGGTATCGACTGCCTGGAAAAAGACCTGGGAATGGTGCCTCTGTACGATGTGACCCATCTGGGAAGAAACTGCAAATACTTCGATTTCCGAAAAGAACTGGGATGCGTTATCGAGTACGGCATGAGAGTTGTGGGCCCGAGAGCCTCATACCCGGAAGCTGAAATCGAAAAATTGATTGCTTATAGATAATTACAGAATATCAATTATAGGAAATCGATTATAGCCCATAGATTGTGGCAAAATTGTAAATAATCGAAAAACTTAGGAGGAATGTAAAATGAAAGCTATTTTATACAAAAAAGGCGGAAGAGCGAATGCTGAGTTTGCGGATGTACCGGATCCTACTCCCGGCCCAAACGATGTGCTGGCAAAGGTTTATGCCTGCTATATCTGTAAGCCCGCAGATTGCGCCCATGACGGCGGATATTCCGTATTCGGCAAATATCCTCTGATCCCGGGCCATGAATGGTCGGGAATCGTTGAGGCAGTGGGGGAAAATGTAAAGGATTTCAAGCCCGGCGACAGAGTTACGGCAGACGCAAACTTCCCTTGCGGCACTTGCTATTACTGCAAGAGAGGCGAATTTGTATATTGCGAAAACAATCACCCATATGGGCAGCACAAAAACGGCGGATTCGCACAAAAGATTGCCATCGACCAGAGCCTGGTTTACAAAATTCCGGATGGTGTATCCCTTAGAAACGCTGCAATGACTGAGCTTGCAGCATGTGTATATCAGTGCATGGAAGAATGTGATTTCCATTACGGTGACGAGGTTCTGGTTTTGGGAGCCGGCGCAAGCGGAAGCCTGATCGCCCAGATGGCGAAGAGCTCCAACGCCGCAAGAGTCGTAGCCATCGACTATGTACAGTCGAAGCTGGATCGCCTTGCAAAGAAGGGGATTGAAACGGTTCTGGCAGATAAAGAAGATTTCAGCAAGCACGAAGCGATCCTCAAAGAAAAATATCCTCACGGATTTGATGTGGTAATCGACGCAACCTCTGACGCGAAGCTCATCACCAGCTCCCTCGAGCTTGTAAGAAAACAGGGCAAATTCATCTGCTACGCTTTCGTAAACAACACCAGCGCAGACGATCCTGTTGAAATCAACACCAGAATGTTCGTAACAAGAGGCATCCGTTTCATCGGTTCGCCGCTCCAGCACTTCAAGTTCCCACAGGTGCTTACCTCAATGGAAGAAGGCAAGATGAACTGCGAAGATCTTATCACAAAGGTTCTGCCTCTGGAAAACTTCTTCGAGGGAATGGATCTTGTTTGGAACGACCACGACACGGTAAAGGTGCTGATCGAGCCAAATGGTTCTTCCGAGGGAATGTAGGCGAGGAGAAATATAAATGGAACTGTTTTGCGTAAAACCTGCCGTTCATATGTTTGACCGCTTCGATGAATTTCGGGAGGCATTTGCCCTGGGGGAAAAAGACCTGATTTTGACGGAAACGGTTTTGTATGAAACCTATATGAAAAAGTCGGATTTGCCTTGCAGGGTAATTTTAAAAGACGCTTACGACCCGGGAGAGCCGAAGGAAGAAGTCATTGACGGGATTCTTACGGAGATGAAGTCCTACGAAATTACAAGGATCATCGGCATCGGCGGCGGCAGCGTTATCGACATTGCGAAGCTGCTCTGTGTGAAGGATGCCTATCCGATAAAAGACATAATTGAGCGCAGAAAGCCCATCGCGGTGGATAAGGAGCTTATCATAATTCCCACCACCTGCGGAACCGGAAGCGAGGTTACATACGGCGGCATCGTTACCATGAAGGAAACGGGGCTTAAGACCGCCATCATCGACCCGATACTCACATCAAAGTATGCTGTGCTGATTCCGGAGCTTTTGTCCACCCTTCCGAAAAAAATATTTATGCACTGCTCCGTGGATGCGCTGGGACACTCGATGGAATCCTACCTTTCGGTGACCCGAGGAAACGATATTGCAAGGGCGGCAGGCTACCGCTCCGTGGATCTTATTTTGGACGGGTACACCGAGATCATCAAAGAGGGCGAAGAGGTTATGCCTCGGCTTATGAAGCAATTCCTGATGGCAAGCTGCCTTGGGGGAATGGCGGTAAATAACGGGGGCGCAGGCCCGGTACATGCCCTTGCTTATCCCCTGGGCGAAGTCTATAAGATGTCCCACGGCGAGTCGATTTACCAGTTTCTGGTTCCGGTGCTGAAACATTACGAAAGTAAAGGCGACGGAAAACACCTGCTGGAGCTGAAAGAATTAATCAGAAAGCATCTGCGCAGGGCAGGAATCGATGATACCGATGCATTTGGAGGACTGGAGAAGATGATGAACATGATCTATCCGGCGCGGCGGCTCCGGGAAGCAGGAATGAAAGAAAGGGATATCGAGCCTTTCACGGAGAATGTGTTCGCCGAAAAGCAGAGATTGCTGGCGGCAAGCTACACGACCTTTACGCCGGAGGACGCACGCAGAATCTACAAGGAGCGCCTGTAATAGAGCCTGTAATTTCATCTATAATTCCGTCTATAATTCGGTGGAATAAAAGCATATAAAAAATCAATATTTGAAAAAACAGCAAAAGACGAATAACATATATATGTAGAGAAATAAGAAACAAAAAATCTAATGAGAAACGGAGGAAAAATAAATGGCAGATTTATCACTGTTACTTGAATTCTATGAGAATTTGGTAAAAAGCCGCAGATTCGACGAACTGCTTTGGGACGCTTATGTAAACGGCAAACCCCTTGGCATGACTCACCTGGGGATGGGTGAAGAGGCGGTAGGAACAGGATCCATGAAGGTATTCCGTGATACAGATATTGTTTGCCCTCACCACAGAGCACATCCGCATCTTCTGATGAGAGGCTGTAACCTTAAGAGCATGCTTTCCGAAACTTTGTTGAAGGAAACGGGAACTTGCATGGGAAAGGCCGGCGAAGCACACTTTATGGATGTTTCAAAGAACTGCTATGTAATCGGCGGAACTTTGGGGCCATGCTTCACAGTGCCGCTGGGATTTGCATATCATTTTAAACACGAAGGAAAAGGAAATATCGCAGTTGCATATACCGGGGACGGCTGCACACAGGAGGGCCCGTTCTTTGAAGCCCTCAACTATGCAAAGGCATTCAAACTTCCGGTTCTGTTCATCATCCAGAACAACCATTTCGCAATTTCCGAGGACTTCCGTAAGATGTCCGGTTTGCAGCAGCTTTCACAGCGCGGCGCCGGTTTCGGAATCCCGTATGAAACCGTTGAAAACGGCAATGATGTAGAACTTGTATATGAAACAACGAAGGCAGCAACCGCTTATGTAAGAGAAGGCCACGGCCCTTATCTCCTTGAGTTCAAGACCTGGAGAAAGATGGGACACGCACCTAACGAAGCGGGAACTAAATATAAAGACCCTGAAGAGCAGAAGATGTGGCTTGCAAAAGACCCTATCGACCTGCTTACAAAGAAGCTCAAAGAGCAGTATGAGGTTTCCGAGGATACACTCAAGGAAATTCAGGATAAGGTTGAAGCGGAACTCAAAGAAGCATGGGAATATGCAGAAGCGGCTCCTTACGCAGATGTAAGCGTTGCAATGAAGCATATCTATGCAGGCTGTTAGAAAGGAGGCATGACGAATGGAACTTAAGAAAATGACATATATGCAGGCAATCCGCCTTGCTATGGAAGAAGAAATGGCAAAAAATGACAAAGTCATCATCGTAGGTCAGGACGTCGGCATCCTTGGAGGCGCTTACGGCGTTACCGGCGACCTTTACCATAAATTCGGGCCGGACAGAGTTATCGACGCACCCCTTGCAGAAAACGCAATCGTAGGCTTTGGTATCGGAACGGCTATGATGGGATGGCGACCGATCGTTGAGATCATGAAGATGGACTTCAGCATGGTCTGCATCGACCCGATTTGTAACCACCTTGCAAAATACAGATATATGAGCGGCGGACAGATTGAATGTATGCCGGCGGTAATCCGAACCACCATCGGAGGAGGCACCCGTTCGGGCCCTCACCACAGCCAGTCAATCTATGGACTGTTTGCTTGCTTCCCGGGACTCAAGGTAGTTGTAGGCTCAACTCCTGACGACATCTACGGATTGCTCAAGGCGGCAATCAGAGATGACGACCCGGTTCTGGTTTGTGAAGAAGCGGCAGCCCTCAGAGTAAAGGGCGAAGTTCATGTTGACCCGGACTATGTGGTTCCTATCGGCAAGGCAAAGGTAGTATCCGAAGGCGATGATATCACCATCGTGGGTATCGGAACAGCTATCCTCAAGGCAACGAAGGCTTTGGATCAGCTGGAAGCCGCAGGCATCCACGCAAACCTCATCGACCTCAGATCCTTAAGACCCCTTGACCTTGAATCCACCATCGCATCGGCGAAAAAGACGGGCAAGGTACTTGTAATTGACGACTTCACTGAAACCTTCGGTATCACCGGTGAAATTTCACACCAGGTAACCGAAAACTGCTTCAAGGAACTCAAGATGCCTGTACAGCGCTTGACCTTACCAGATACCATCATACCGGCAGCAGGCCCGCTGGAGGATTGGGTATTCCTGTCAGCAGACAAGATTGCAGCGAAGGCAAAAGAAATCGTAGGTAAATAACATTAAATATAAAAAATAGGAGGAACTTAAAATGGCACAGGTAGTAAATATGCCTAAAATGGGCGAAGCAATGGAAGAAGGCCAAATCGTATCTTGGCTGGTAGAAGAAGGCGGCGAAGTAACAAAGGGTGAACCTTTATTTGAATTGATGACGGACAAGTCCACAATGGAATTTCCGGCACCGGCATCCGGCGTTCTGCTTAAGACTCTCGTTGACCTTGAAGAAGATTATGACTGCGGTACACCGGTATGCATCATCGGCGAAGCAGGCGAAGACATCTCCGGCTTGTTATAGTACAAGGGAGGCAACGCGCAATGAAAGAAATCGCAGAAGTAATGAAATACAAGGGAATGCTCAAAGCCATCGGCAAGCGCATGGAAGTAAG
>CAVJCN010000032.1:0-10323 GCA_963647945.1 Absicoccus sp.
GTGCGTAATTATGGCGCTTACGGCATTCACAGGTTGCGGCAGCAGCGATTCAGGGGCAGACAGCGGTAGCGGCGCAGCAATCACGGTAATTTCAAGAGAGGACGGCTCCGGCACAAGAGGCGCATTTACAGAACTTATGGGAATCATGGTTGACGATGTTGACAACACCACCACCTCCGCAGAAATTTCCCAGAGCACTTCGGTAGTTATGACCACCGTAGCAGGCAACAAGAACGCAATCGGATATGTTTCGCTGGGTTCCCTTAACGACAGCGTAAAGGCAATAAAAGTTGACGGCGTAGAAGCAACCGTAGAAAATATAAAGGCCGGAAGCTACGCGGTTTCAAGACCTTTCATCGTGGTAACAAATGATAAGCTCACGGACATCTCGAAGGATTTCATCAGCTTCATCCTCAGCAAGCAGGGTCAGGAAATCATTTCCGAAGAGGGTTACATCACCATCGATGACAACGCAGCAGAATACGAAACGAAGGATGGAATCGAAGGCAAGATTGTTCTCGCAGGCTCCACTTCCGTATCTCCGGTTATGCAAAAACTTGCCGATGCATACAAGGCACTCTACAGCGATGTAACCATTGAAATTCAGCAGACAGGATCCGGCGCAGGAATTACAAGCACCATCGAGGGTGCCTGCGACATCGGAATGAGCTCCAGGGAACTTAAGGACGAAGAACTTGCAGAAGGCATCGAAGGAACCACCATCGCAATGGACGGCATCGCGGTAGTAGTAAACAAGGAAAACACAGTAGAAGATCTTACAAGTGAACAGATCAGACAAATTTTCACCGGCGAAGTAACAGATTGGTCGCAGGTACAATAAATATAAAAGGACGGTAAGGACTATGAGAAAATATTCGGAAACAATTATGAAAATTGTATTCATGCTTTCCGGGGCCGTATCCGTGCTTGCCGTGCTGACGATTTGCTGGTTCCTGTTTTCCGAAGGGCTTCCGACCATCGGAAAGATCGGAGCACTGAACTTCCTGACAGGTACAGTGTGGAAACCCCTTGAAAATCACTTCGGAATCTTGCCTATGATTGTGGGAAGCTGTTATGTAACAGCAGGAGCCATAATCATAGGCGTTCCTGTAGGCCTCCTCTGTGCGATTTATATGGCAAAGTTCTGTCCTAAGAGGATATACAAGGTTCTAAAGCCGGCAATCGAGCTTATGGCGGGTATTCCTTCAATCATATACGGTTTTTTCGGCTTGATGGTGATCGTACCGGTGGTTCAGGAACTTACGGGCACAAGCGGAAAAGGAGTGCTCACGGCTTCCATCATGCTGGGAATCATGATACTTCCTACGATAATCAGCGTTTCCGAAGCAGCCATAAGAGCCGTGCCGGAGTCCTATTACGAGGGAGCGCTGGCACTGGGAGCCACCCACGAAAAAAGCGTGTTCTTCACCACGGTTCCGGCTGCAAAGTCGGGAATTATGGCGGGGATAATCCTGGGAATCGGCCGTGCCATCGGCGAAACTATGGCGGTGGTTATGGTGGCAGGCAACCAGCCGGTGATTCCGGAAAGCATTACATCAGGCGTAAGAACCATGACCATAAACATTGTCCTGGAAATGGGCTACGCCGCAAAGGGAATGCACAGAGATGCGCTGATTGCAACAGCGGTAGTGCTTTTCGTGTTCATACTTTTTATAAACATATGCTTCTCACTTGTTAAGAGGGGGGACAAAAAATGAAGAAATATAAGAATCAGCCCCTTTCGCTGCTGCTTTTCGTACTGGTAAATCTGGGAGCGATCATAACCGGGGCGGTGGTAATTTTCCTGATAGGATATATTTTGTACCACGGACTTCCAAATCTGGCACTTCCGGGAATATTTTCCTGGGAATACAACGGAGAAAACCAGTCAATGATGCCGGCAATCATAAACACGCTGATAATGACAGCCCTTACCCTTTTGCTGGCGGTGCCGATAGGGGTATTTGCGGCAATATATTTGGTTGAATATTCAAAAAAAGGCAGCAAGTCGGTGGCGGCAATAAGACTGACGGCGGAAACCCTTGCGGGAATACCCTCCATTGTGTACGGCCTTTTCGGCTTCATCGTTTTCGTAATCACACTGGGCTGGAGCTATACGCTCCTTGCGGGAGTTATAACCCTGGCAATAATGATTTTGCCGCTGATAATGCGAACCACAGAGGAAGCCCTTATGGCGGTGCCTGACACATACAGAGAGGGGAGCTTCGGACTGGGGGCAGGAAAGCTGAGAACGGTATTTCGTGTAGTTTTGCCTTCGGCGGTTCCGGGAATCGCAGCAGGAGTAATTTTGGCGACAGGAAGAATCGTGGGAGAATCGGCGGCGCTGATCTTCACCTCCGGCACAAATCCGGTAGTGGCAAAAAGCCTGTTTTCATCGGCAAGTACCCTTTCGGTACATCTTTATGCGCTTTTAACCGAAGGGCTTTACACGAATGAGGCTTACGCAGTGGCAGCGGTGCTTTTGTTCCTTGTAATCGGCATCAACGCCCTTTCAAGCGTTGCGGCGAAAAAACTGGCGGCGAAGTAATGGCGGAGGGGAAAGGACAATAGATATGGATAAGATGACAATACACAATATGAATTTATTTTACGGGAGCTTCCACGCCCTTAAAGATGTAGATCTGGATATTCCGGAGAAAAAAATTACTGCGTTCATAGGGCCATCGGGATGCGGAAAATCAACCCTTCTTAAGTCCCTTAACAGAATGAACGATTTGGTGGAGGGCTGCAAAATCACCGGGGATATAAGGCTGGACGGGGAAGATATATATAACGGAATGGATGTGAATTTGCTTAGAAAAAGGGTGGGAATGGTGTTTCAGAAACCGAATCCATTTCCTATGAGCATTTATGATAATATCGCCTACGGGCCGAGAACTCACGGGGTGAGAAAGAAAACAGAACTTGATGAAATCGTTGAAAGCTCGCTGCGGGGAGCGGCTATCTGGGACGAAGTAAAGGATCGTCTGAGAACCAGCGCACTGGGACTTTCCGGAGGACAGCAGCAGAGACTTTGCATTGCAAGAGCCCTTGCGGTAGAACCGGAGGTACTGCTGATGGACGAACCCACTTCCGCCCTTGACCCGATTTCTACTTCAAGAATCGAGGATTTGGCTGAGGAGCTTTCGGAAAACTACACCATAATCATGGTAACTCACAATATGCAGCAGGCAAGCAGAATTTCCGACAAAACGGCATTTTTCCTCCTGGGAGAAGTGGTGGAATTTAACGACACCAGACAGCTTTTCAGTCTGCCCCAGGACAAGAGAACGGAAGATTACATTACGGGGAGGTTCGGATGATATGAGAAACAGATTCGATCAGGAGCTTGAAAAGCTCAACGCGGAGCTTATCGAAATGGGGGCCCTTTGCGAGGAGTCCATGAATTACGCCATGCGGGCGCTGTTTGACAAGGAGACAAATTTAATTGCCCGGGCGGAGGAGTCGGAAAAGACTACGGACCGCATGGAAAGAGAAATCGAGGACCTTTGCATGAGACTGCTTCTTCAGCAGCAGCCGGTGGCTAGGGACTTGCGGTTGATTTCCTCGGCGCTCAAGATGATTTCGGACATGGAGCGCATCGGCGATCAGGCGGAGGATATCGCGGAGATCGTAAAATATATGGCTGACAGGGAAATTCCAAACACTCAGCATTTGAAAAACATGGCTTCCTACGCTACGACCATGCTCAGCGACAGCATAAACGCTTTCGTTGAGAGAGACGCGGAGAAAGCGAGAAAAGTCATCGCAGAGGACGACGCGGTTGATGATTTGTTTGCCAAGGTAAAGGAGGATCTCATCGACAGCATCGGAGCCTCCGGAAAAACAAGTCGGGAGGACGGACAGTTTTTGCTTGACATTTTGATGATAGCGAAATATATTGAAAGAGTAGGGGATCATGCGACGAATATTGCGGAGTGGGTCATCTACGGACTGACCGGTTCGCGCCCCGAGGAGACGAATGAATGATATATTTGCTGGAAGACGACGATAATATAAGAAATTTTGTGATTTATGCGCTTAGCAATTCAGGGCTTCAGACAAAGGGCTTTGATACGCCGAGCGCTTTTTGGGCTGCTGTGAAAAGCCAAAAGCCGGACATGGCGATTTTGGACATCATGCTGCCGGAGGAAGACGGAATCAGCGTGATGAAAAAGCTCAGGGCAAATGCCGAAACACGGGAAATGCCCATAATGATGCTCACCGCAAAGAGCACGGAATACGACAAGGTTCTGGGCCTTGACGGCGGCGCGGACGACTATGTGACGAAGCCCTTCGGGACTATGGAATTTATTTCCCGGGTAAAAGCCCTTATGCGCAGGGCGGCTCCCCCAAAGGACACGGGTGAATATAATATCGGGCCTCTGTACCTTAACCCCGCAAAACATATAATCAGGGTAAACGGCGAGGATGTGGTGCTGACTCTCAAAGAGTTTCAGCTTTTGTGCTATCTTGCGGCAGGAAAAGGCAGCGTGATGACCCGTGACCGGATTTTACAGGATATCTGGGGCTATGAATTTGACGGGGAAAACAGAACCGTGGATGTGCATATCAGAACCCTCAGAACAAAACTTGGCGAGGCGGGAAATCTTGTGGAAACGGTTCGGGGAATCGGCTACAGGATCGGAGGAGCAAAGTAGATGCGAAAAAAGATTTTCACAGGTATAGCGGTGGTTGCCATCGCTATAATGCTTGTAAGTACCGGGCTTGTGACCGAAATCATTTACGATTACATGGGGGATAAGATAGACGAGCAGCTTGCGGACGAAGCAATGCTGGTGGAACGGGGCTGGCTTCTTGACGGGGAGGAATACCTTGAAACCCTCGAAAAAAGTACAAACATCGGAAGCAGGATCACCCTGCTTGCTTCTTCCGGAGAAGTGCTCTATGACAGTGCGGCGGACACCCATAAAATGGAAAACCACATGGAGCGACCGGAGGTAAAGGAGGCTCTCGAAAAGGGCGAGGGCTTTGCAACCCGAACTTCTTATACCCTTGCTCACGATATGCGCTACTACGCGAAAAAAACCGATGATGGCAATATAATCCGAGTTTCCGTCAGCCACGATTCCAGGATGCAGCTTCTGCTGGACACGGCGGGCTCGCTGATATTTGCCTTGGCGGCAGTGCTGCTCCTGGGATTGACGATTTCTTTCAGAATCGCAAAGGCAATAACAAAACCCATAAATGATATCAATCTTGACAATCCGGGGATATCCGAGGGATATGATGAACTTGCGCCTTTGCTGGCAAGAATCCGAGAGCAAAACAGCAGTATCCGCGCCCAGATAGAAAAGCTGCGAAAGAGCCGGGAGGAATTTAATATAATAACCGAGAATATGAGCGAGGGAATCGTTATCATCGACAAGGACGGGGAAATTCTTACATATAACTCCGCAGCGCCCGCCATGCTCAGAGCCGCAGAAAACGGACAGACGGCAAAGGCAGGCACCGAAAAAATCGAGGGGTCGGTGCTGAAACTCAACCGGAGCGAGCCATTCAGAAACGCAGTTAGCGGAGCCCTTGCAGGAAATCACGAGCATACCTATATCAGAAGCGAAAGAGCAACCTATGAGATGATCGCAAGCCCGGTAAAGGATCGGGGGGCGCTGAACGGCGCGATTTTGATCATAATGGACGCAACCCAGCGGGAGCGGGGAGAAAGACTCAGACGAGAGTTTACTTCCAATGTTTCCCATGAGCTTAAAACGCCGCTGACTTCGATTTACGGGATTTCCGACATGATGGCATCGGGAATGGTTAAAACCGAGGATGTTCAGGGCTTTGCAAAAACAATAAAGGAAGAATCCGCTCGCCTTATAAGCCTCATCGATGACATTATGAAGCTTTCTCAGCTGGATGAAAAGGCGGGAGAAAGCACGGAGGAAAGGGCAGACCTCTGGGAAATCACAACCCAGACGGTGCAGAGGCTCACTCCGAAAGCCGCGCAAAACGACATAAAGCTGGAATTAAAAGGTGCCGGAGGAACGGTCAAGGGGCCGGATTATATAGTGGATGAAATCGTGTACAATCTATGTGAGAATGCGATAAAATACAACAAACCGGGGGGACGGGTTACGATAAGCGTTACCGAAGAGGCCGGAAAATGCATATTGACCGTGCAAGATACGGGGATCGGAATCCCGAAAGGCGAAGAAGAACGGGTCTTTGAGAGATTTTATAGGGTGGATAAAAGCCACTCGAAGAAAATCGGCGGCACCGGCCTGGGACTTTCCATCGTGAAGCACGGGATAGCCTTTCTCGGCGGCAATATATGGCTCGAAAGCGAGGAGGGCCAAGGGACTACCGTGACGGTAGTATTTCAGAAATAGGAGAGGTTGATATAGAGTGCAACAGGGAAAGACAAAATTAAAGAGGACATTGAACATAGGCTATGGCGGAGTGCAGGCGGCATATTGGATGTTTTACGGGGTTTCAAACAGTTTCGCATCGGCGTTTTTGCTTCCCCGGGGATATTCAAACACCGAAATAGGCATCATACTTGCGGCGGCAAATGTAATTGCGGTATTTTTGCAGCCGGCCATGGCAGACCTTGCAGATCGCTCCCGCAGGGTGTCGCTGCTAGGAATTACGCAGCTTTGCACGGTTTTGACCATGGTGCTGGAAGCAACTCTATTTGTTACGGAGCGAAAATCCGCAGCCCTTTATGTGGTATTCATTATGATAGTTGCTTGGCAGACGGCGTTGCAGCCTTTGATTAACTCCCTTTGTTTCAAGCTGGAAGAAAGCGGGGTACATATAAATTTCGGCATGTGCAGAAGCCTCGGCTCACTGGGGTACTCCCTATTGTGCGCGTTTTTGGGAACGCTGGTGGAAAAGTTCGGTTCGGGAGTGCTTCCCATAAGCGGCGAAGCGGTGCTTTTTGCACTTCTTATAGCACTTTTTGTTGTGAAAAGCTCCTTTGACAGGGCAGTGCATGGGAATGGCGGTGTCGGCAGCGAAAGCCGAACCCCCCGGGGCGGCAATCAGAAAAAGGGTGAAAGACCGGCGGAAAGATTGAGTGAAGCACCTTACGGGGAGCCCTGCGATGAATTTTATCGGGAACCTTGCGCAGAATCTTGCGAGAAATTTTACAGGGAACCCTGCGAGGAGCCATGTGGGAAACCTTGTACAGAGCTTTATGAAGAGATAAATCTGTGGCGGTTTATCCGGGACAACAAGCTCTTTCTGGTGCTCAATATAGGAGTCGTGGGGCTGTATTTCAGCAACGCTGTCTTAAACAGCTTTATGCTGCAAATTGTCACGGATGTGGGCGGAAGCAATGAACAAATGGGCAGAGTTCTGTCGCTGATGGCATTTCTCGAAATTCCGGCGCTGGTTTTCTTCGATAAGATACGGGGAAGGTTTTCCTGCGAAAAAATACTTAAATTCGCGGCAATCTGCTTCGGGCTGAAAGTCGGGCTCATCTATTTGGCTCAATCCATGTGGCTCATATACGCGGCGCACATTTTCCAAACCTTCAGCTTTGGGCTGTTTCTGCCGGCGATGGTGGCATTTACGGGAGAAGTGATGCGAAAGGGAGAAGCCGTTAAGGGACAGGCATTTTTCTCTGCCATGACTACGGTTTCGGGGACACTTGCCTCGATATTTGGCGGGATTTTGCTGGATGTAAGCGGCGCAAAGTTTATGCTGCTGGTTTCCACGGTAATTACTGCCCTGGGTGCGGTTGTGATTATACTTACGGCGGACAAGATTCGCGAAAAATAAACCCGCGCAAAAGAAGCCACTGAAAGAGGAGCCACCCCACGGGGAGCCGTGGAAATGAGCCCCACGCGGGGAGCCGAGCAAAAGGAACCCCCGTACGGGGTCGAGCAAAAGGCCCCCGTACGGAGTCGTGTAAAAGAAGTCCCCGCACGGGAGCCGTGGAATTGAGCCTATAGAGGAGGAATGAAAAGGAACTGCCGGAAATGATAAAATTTGTATAAATGAAGGAATCGCCCCATAAACATAGAACGGGGTGATTTTTTATGGGCGGATTTTTTAGCAAAAGAAAACTCGTTATAGGCGGGGGCATTGTCATGGTTATTGTGACGGCAGCGGTGGCGACTTTCACCTTACGGGAAATGTTGGCGCTTGGGGGATATGACGGAAATATCGGGGACGGTAGCGATAGCAGTGGCAAGAGTCTGAAAACCGCGGCAGAGGGTGAAGGGGCAATTGAAACCGCGGCGGAGGGAAACTGGGGACTGTCCTTTCAGAATGAGGGCAGCGCGCCGATCGGAAATGCAACGGCAGAATATCTTGCAAAATATAACGCATACTATATAGGCCATGGGGCTTCGCCTGCGGAGGAGCCTGCCGGGCGCGAGGAAAACGATACTCCGAAAGGAGCCGCAGGCGGCGGCAAAGGTAGCGGGACTGACGGCGGAAAAACCTCTGATACGGATGCCGCAGGCACGGGGAAAAAGAGCGTTTATCTGACCTTTGACGCAGGCTACGAAAACGGCTATACCGCTGGGATTCTGGATGTTTTAAAAGAAGAAAAAGTTCCGGCGGCGTTTTTCGTGGTGGGAAATTTTGTCGAAGAAAACCCGGAGCTTGTAAAGAGAATGGCGGCCGAGGGGCATATTGTGGGAAACCACACCATGCATCATCCGGATATGTCGGCGATTTCCGATGAAGCGGGGTTTAGCAAGGAGATGAGGGAGCTTGAGGAGGCATACAAGGCGGCGACAGGAGAAGATATGCTGAGGTTTTATCGCCCTCCGCAGGGCAAATACAGTGAAAAAAACCTTGAAATGGCACGGGACATGGGCTACACCACCGTGTTTTGGAGTCTTGCCTATGTCGATTGGCTTCAGGACAGCCAGCCGAGCCGCGAAGAAGCTCTGGGCACTTTAAACCGGCGGATTCATCCCGGGGCAATCGTGCTTCTTCACAGCACATCCAAGACCAATGCGGCGATTCTGAAAGAGCTTATTGAGGGCTGGAAAACGCAGGGATATACATTTTGCTCCATTTCCGAGTTGGGAGTCGGAAAGGTTTAGGGCGCAGCGCGGCAATCGCAGATGGGAGCACCGCAGGGAGTTTTGATAGGTATCACGGCGCAAGTCCCGTGCCAACCGCAATCACCGCAGGGCTCCGGTACAAGGTATCTGCCAAGCGGGGACATTCCGGCGGCCGCAAATTCCGCAAATCCCATGCCAACCGCAGGCGGTGATGTACCGCCACGGTGGTTCCGGTTGCGATGACCGTTCGACCAAGGCGGCTTCGTTGCAATTTCCGGCGCAAGTCCCGTGCCAACCGCAGGACTGCGGCTTGACTTTGGCGGCTGTCAGCGATAAAATCAAAAGTGAAATTTACAATTCCGAGGAGGAAAGGGATGAAGAAGAAAAAGCTCCTGATTGTTGTGGACTATCAGAATGATTTTACGGTGGGCTCGCTGGGGTGCCCGCAGGCTGCCGGAATTGAAGAGGCGGTAGCCGCAAAGATAGAGGAATATCGCAAACTGGGTGATGATGGACAGATTATATTTACCATGGATACCCATGACAGAAATTATCTGAAAACGCAGGAGGGTCGGAATCTGCCGATTGAGCACTGTATCAGGGGCTTTGACGGTTGGCAGCTTTACGGCAAGGTCGCCGCTTTGAAGTCAGAAGAGGACTTGGTATTTGCAAAGCCGACTTTCGGCTCCCTGGAACTTGCGGATTATCTGCGGGACAAGGGTGACGAATATGAAAGCGTTGAATTTGCAGGGGTCGTAACGAATATATGTGTGATTTCCAACATGGTTATCGCAAAGGCGGCAATGCCGGAGGTTCCGATTTATATTGATGCCGCCTGTGTTGCCAGCAATGATGAGGTGCTGGGGGAAGCGGCCCTTAAAGTCATGGAAACAATGCATGTTAAAGTGCGACGGTAGCCACAGCAAGCGTGCAGGCTGTGAGCAACTTGGAGCACCCGCGTTCGGTGATGGCGGCTTGGAACACCCGCGTTCGGTGATGGCGACTTGTGAAGGGAGGGCATACAATCTTGAAATTGGCTTTTTCTGAGGATTCTTTAAAAAAAGCCAATTTCTCTTCCTCTTTTTCCCTGAGTTGTCAAAATATTCGGTAGATTTTGTCCGAAATTGGACAAAATCGTCATATCCTCTAAAAAAGCCAAAAAAATGTACCAAAAACAACGAAAAAATTGGCTGTTTTCCGCGGAAAAGCGACAAAAAGCCAATTCGCTACGGGTATACTGAGTTCAGAGGCTTTCGGAGAGTTTTTTGGCAGAGCCCAAAGAAAATTCCGTAGAACTTGTTGTAAACCTTGTGAATTTGAATTATACTGAAAG
>CAVJCN010000033.1:0-10280 GCA_963647945.1 Absicoccus sp.
TTCTCTTACATAGTGAATTAAGTTTTACATGGTGAACTTACTATTTCAAGTCACCAAAATCTCTAAAAAGGGACAACTTTTCTTCCGGAACCAACTTTCTTCCGCTTTTCTTTTTTTACAGCTCCGAGGTCATATCCGCGAGTTTTGCGTCCGGATTCGCTGCCCAAAGCTCACCGTCTACCTTGTCACGCAAAAGTTCCACAATCGGAAGGTGCTGCGGACAAACCTTTTCGCACTTCTTGCAGCCGATACATTTACTTGCCGGAGTCTTTCTCTCAATCATGAAGCCGTACTGAGAAGCCTGGGTGCTGACATTGTTGAAATATGTCCCTGCCGCACCGCTGTTCTGACGGTAGAAGTCGTTGTAGAGCATGAAATATTCTCCTGACGGGATATCCAGCGGACAAGCCTCGGCGCAGTATTTGCAGTTCGTACAGGCAATTGCGGTCTTTGAGTTGATGATTTCCACAACCTTGTCCAAAATCTTGTATTCTTCCTCGTTAAGAGGCTTGAAATTGTCGAAGGTTTTCATATTGTCTTCCAAAAATTCCATTTTCGGCATTCCAACGGAAACCACCCGCACTCCCGGAAGGGATGCAACGAAGCGATAAGCCCAGGACGCAATGGAAGCCTCCGGATTGTACTCTTTCATCAGCTTGACGGCTTCTTCCGGCGGGTTCGCCAAAGTGCCGCCCTTGCAAGGCTCCATTACCACGATCGGCTTATTGTGCTTTTGCGCCACCTCGTAAAGCTCCTTGGAGCGAATGGCAGGAGAGTTCCAGTCCAGATAATTGATTTGGAGCATAACGAAATCCACCTCCGGATGCTCGGTTAAAATCCTGTCCATAAATTCCGGTGTTTCGTGCAGGGACAGCCCGAACTCTCTGAACTTGCCCTCTTTTCTCTTCTGTACGAGAAATTCAAACAAGCCCTCTTTCGTCCATTTTTCGTAGGTTTCGGAGCTGATGGCGTGAATCAGATAAAAGTCAAAGTAGTCCACGCACATTTTTTCCAGCTGTTCCTGGAAAATCGGTTCCATCTCCGCGCCGCTTTTCATAAACTTTATCGGCATTTTGTCGGAAAGGATGAAACTGTCACGAGGATATTTCTTTGAAACGCAGTGACCGATTGCCCGCTCGGAATTTCCGTTGTGATAGAACCACGAGGTATCAAAATAGTTGTAGCCGTTTGCCATTGCAACATCTACGATCTTCTGAAAAGCTTCCTCGTCCACCTGGGAATCGTCTACCCCCAGTGCCGACATTCCGTTATCCACGATCGGAAGCCGAAGACATCCGATTGCAAGTCTTTTTCCAAAATCAATTTCTTTTTTCATTTTCTAACACTCCTAAAACATCTTACAAAATTTTGCCGCCGCAAAATTACAGGTCAGATCTGCCTACTCCGGCGTGAGCGATGGAAGACTGTCCGAAAGCGTAAACATAGCCTGCGCCGCCCGCTACATACATACAAAGTCCTGTGATGTACTGGGACAAATCCGATGCGAAGAAGAGCGCAGGGCCTGCGATATCTTCCGCGGTGCCTGTGCGTCCGAGAGGGATTTCAACCTCTGCGATGCCTTTGAGCATAGCCTTTCTCTCTGGGCCGTCCTCCATGAGCTCGTCCCAGAATGCGGTAACGATAGGGCCCGGTTTTACGCAGTTTACGCGGATGCCGAACTTAGCAAGATCCATGGCAAGGTTTACGGTAAGGGATTCGCAAGCACCCTTTGCCATGTGGTATTCGTAAGCCGGAGCCGTCGGGTTGAAAGCGCCGTTGGATGAGCAGATGATAATCTTGCCGGATTTTGCTTTCTTCATATACGGAACAACCGCGAAGCAGGAATAGTACATTCCCCACTGGTTAACAGCGGTGGTCTTTTCCAGTACCTGCTGCTGGGTCAAATTCGGATTTCCGTCAAAGGTTCCTCCTGCGAAAGCTGCCAGAATGTCAATCCTGCCGAACTCGTCAAAGGTCAGCTTGGCAATTTCTTCAACCTGGGCTCTGTCAGAAACATCCATCTTCTTATAAAATCTCGCAACGCCGCCCTCTTTCGTAATTTCGTCTACGACCTTCTGAGCCTTTGCTTCGTTAAAATCAGCGATAACGACCTTTGCGCCTTCTTTTGCGTAGAGTTTAGCCGTTGCTTCTCCCATACCGGAGCCGCCTCCTGTAATAATTGCAACTTGGTCTTTAAGCATATCTTTCATAGTATCTTCTCCTTATCATTTTATTTGATTTTCAAAGGTTCTGCAAGAGAACTTTTATAAAAAGCTGTTTTGTAAACTATTTTGTTTGGTCTTTCCTTATTTCTATTTCTATTTTTCTTATTATTTCGCTTATTTTCCGGCTTTTTGCTGTAGCTCGCCCTTAGGTCCAAGCTCCGGAACCAAAACGCCGCCGGTAATGAAACCGATTACGCAAAGAATACCGAATGTGATGAAAATAGCGTTGAAATTCGTTACGAAAATTTTAGCGATTGCAATCGGAAGCACAAATGTGATTACGCCCTTGATTGCCTCCAGCGCTCCCGCGGCGGTTCCTATCGCCTCAGGCGGAAACTCGCCGGTAAGGGGAATAACCGCAGTACGGCCGGTGGTAAGTCCTACCGTGCCGCCCATGAAAAGGCCGCCCAGAATCAGCCATACCCAAGTCATAGTGCCGAGAGGGCTGAACCATCCCAGAAGATAGCCTGCCGCGCCGCCGATAAAGCATATAAGCGTCACAACATTATATCGCTTGATCGCGCTCATCATGTATGTTCCAAGGAAGCCCCCCACCAAAAGGGAAAGGTTGAGAACCGTGCCGATTCCCGCTGCCTGTTCCGGATCCATGCCCTTTGCAACAAAGGCATTGATACAATAGGAATTTGTGAGAAGGGTTGCTCCTACCGCGCAGGATGCCGCAAAGGACATCATCCACAGGGTTTTGCTTTTCCAAACCATTGAGCCTGCTCCCTTAGGAACTTCCGGAGCCGCTGAAGCGATAGGGCCGTCCTTACCGGCAAATATCCAGTAAACCAAAAGCACCGTGTAGCCTATAGCAACCAGCATCAGCGAACCGCCCAGACCGAGAGCCGCGCCGATGGCAAATGCCCCTGCGGAACCGAAGCCCGCTCCTGCCGCCTGGAACGAATATGCTACCGAAACGCTTTCCGGCGGGAACCAAGTCGCCAGCACCTTAGACGCCGCTACCTGACAAACGCCCACAAAAAAAGAAGCAAGGAATGTAAGCACCACAGCCATGGCATATCCGGCAACGAGTGCCCTCACATAAAAAAGAGCCGCGCCGATGGCTAAAGATACCATAATAGTTTTTCTCGAGCCGAGTTTGTCCAAAATCGGCCCAAAAATAAACCCTGCGAAAAGTCCTACGACAGATGTAACGGAGGCGAGGGTCGTAAGGCCCGCCTGGTCGATGCCGTATTTTTCCATTGCATCCATGGCACAAGCCGGGAATACAATAAGGTTAAATGTCATCAAAATCATGAACAAAGTAAAAAATCCTACGATTGCCCATTTTTGATTTCCTGAACTGTTTTTCAAATTACTCATACAATCTCCTCCTAGTATTCAGTTTCTAGACCTATGTTTCTTTTTATACCCCCATTTCTTTAAAGTGAAAAAGCGATATGAGTATTTATACTGTATACTTTTTGTCCACTTTCTTTTTTATTTGTGTTTTGTCATAAATTTCAGCGGAATACTATTGCGAAATTTGTTCTTTGCTGATATACTCTTGTATACTCTTGTGGCAAATATTTTGGACAAGTAGAAGAAAGGGGGAGATTATTTTGAAGAAATCTATTTGTTTTTTGGACGCGAATATGCTGAGGGGGCTGGCTTGTGTCCTGATGCTTTGCGATCATATGTGGGCAACGATTGTGCCGGGCAATATGTGGATGACATGGCTGGGTAGGCTGGCGTTTCCGATTTTTGCATTTCAGATTGCCGAGGGCTTTCTGCATACTTCGGACTTCCGCAAATATGCCATGAGGCTGTTTGTTTTCGGCATCCTTTCCGAGGTTCCTTTTGACCTGCTCTACGGCAGCACGGTCTTTTATCCCTTCCATCAGAATGTAATGTTTACGCTGCTTCTGGGGCTGCTGGCTGTCAAGGCGCTGGACAATGCCAAGCAAAAACGCACTCCAAAATCGGTAATTGCAGGGGTTTTGGCAGCAGGGCTTTGCATACTGGGCGGCGGAATCGCGATGACGGACTACGGCGCCATGGGGGTTGCTACGGTAATCATGTTCTATCTTTGCCGAAACTTCCGCTTCTCGTGGGCGCTTCAGCTTGTTTTTATGATTTTGTTTAACATGGTATTTTTCGCGGGAGAGTACATACCGCTTACTCTCGCAGGTCATACCTTTGAGCTTCAGACCCAGGGGTTTGCAGTTCTTGCGCTGATTCCGATCCACCTGTATAATGGTGAAAAAGGCGTTTCCAGCAAGGCGCTGCAATACGGCTTCTACGCATTTTATCCGGTACATATGCTGGTGCTTTACCTGCTGTTTACCCTCACCCGGTAGACAAAAATGGCGGTGACCTTTCGTAAAGATCGGTTTGCCGCCGTTTTATTTATTTCCACTATTTTTTCACTATTGTTTCACTATTTTCCTTGACATTCTCGATATTCGAGGTATAATGGTGCCAAAGAAACTCGATATTCGAGTTTTCAAACAGTCAGCAGAGGCCGGTAGAGGCGAATCGGATATACTTGCAAAAAGGGAGGCGATGAAATGCCGCGGGAAAAATTCAAAACGCTTACGGAGCAGATGTTCTACATTCTCCTGTGTCTTTGCAGGGAAAGCTGCGGAATCGAAATACTGGAAGCGGTTCGGGAAATCACCGAGGGGCGGGTAAAAGTCGGCTCCGGCACGCTCTACGACCTGCTTGAGCATTTTGCCGCAGAGGGCATCATTCGGGAAACAAAGGTCGAGGGTCGCCGGCGCAGTTATCTGATCACTGAAAAAGGTAGGCAGATGCTTATAGATGAATATCGCAGGCTTCTCCTGCAATCGGCGGATTTTGAGAGGGTATTTGGCAAAGAGGTATAGAAAGGAAGTATAGGAGGGATCGTATGTTTGGGAGCATGGGGAATAACGAGAATAACGAGAATAACAAGAATAATGTGAATAGCGGAAAAGTTAGCGGCAATAATACAAAGAGCACAAAATGGGGGTTTGCCTTTATCGCGCTGTACAACCGAGCCGCAATCGAAAAGAAGCTAAGGAAGATGGCTGCCAAAGGCTGGCTCATCGAAGAAATGCAAAATAGCGTTGTTTGGATCTATCGCCGCATTGAACCGCGGGTGCTTACCTTCGCTGCGGTATATTCGCCTCTGACCTACGAAAACGATGCCGTTTCCATAGAAAAACAAAATGAACGGGATGAGCTATACGCTGCCGACGGCTGGGTTGCCGCGGCGGACTGGGACACGCTGCGGGTTTACTATAACGAGCTTCCTGATCCGGTTCCCATTGAAACAGAGCCTATCGTGCAGGTCGAAAGCATTTACAAAGCGCTGAAAAAGCAGTGGCGTTATTATATTCTTCTTGCGATAGCTTTCTCTTTTCAATTGACCGGTCACATTTATTCCGGAATCGCAGGCTCTCTTGCGAGTAATTTTTCACATTTTTTCGCGCTTATGAGCTTGGATGTTTGTATGATATTTCTCGCGCTGGCTCAGCTTTTTTCGGATATTTGGTGGCACAAAAAAGCCCTTGCCGCCGCAGAGCAGGGCGTTCTTTTGCCTTTGAACCGCTCAAAAGTTTATTTTAGAATTTGCGGCACGCTCCTGCTTTTGCTCGTGCTGTCCCTCTTCCTCTTCATGTAGGGCTGCGAGGTGCGAGGCTTTTTTCTCGCGAATCACGGTGGTAAGACTGTAAAACAGCACCCCCGTCCAGATAAGCATAAGCAGCAGATATTCGTTTCTGCCGATGTCCTCTCCCGTAAGGAAGCTGCACAGCAGCCCGAATGTAGGCGACAGATATTGCAAAAATCCCATTACCGTCATAGGGAGCCGCTTTACACAGCTGGCGTAGAGCATAATCGGCAGGGCCATTACCGCCCCCGCCCCCATGAGAAAGATCTGCGCAGAAAAATCCACCGAGGCAAGCCCATTTTCTCCCATACGAAACAGCAGAATCGTAATCAGCGCCACCGGGCTGACCAACATCAGATGCACCGCCGTACAGACCACCGCATCTTTGTGCACGCCTTTCATAAATGCCGCATAGATGGAAAAACAAAACATCAGGGAAATTGAAATTAGGGGAGCATTACCGAAGCCGCAGCCCGAAATCACAATGCCTGCCAAAATCATCGCCCCTGCCGCTATGAGCTGCCAGGTCAGCTTTTCCTTAAAGACGATTACTCCCAAGGCGCAAACCACCAGCGGCCCAAGATAATATCCCAGTGCCGTGGCAAGAATATGTCCGCCGGTTACCGCAAACAAATAGATTGCAAGATCGAGAAAATTGAAAAATGCCCCCGGAATGAGGTGTTTCAGCATCAGATCTCTGTCCCGAAAGGTTTCGATGATTTCCTTTCCCCTGCCTCGGAGCAAAACCAGCACGCTCATCCAGATACAGCCCCAAATTATTCGGCTCATTAAAAGAAAAAGTCCGTCAATATCTGTATTTAACCGGAAATACAGCGGTTGGATTCCCCAGACAACATAGCAAATAATTATAAGTGCGTAATCTCTTTGTTCCGTTTTTTCCCTTTCCATCTAAAATTATCTCCTCAAAACTTTCCTCTATTGTCTTCCGGTTCGCCGGTTCGCCGCATCGCCGCATTTTATTTCCAAAGTTTGTCAGGGTATTCTCCTTTGTCTTTCATTGACTGCAAGGCGCTGACAACGCTTTCCTTGTCTTCCTTATATGTCACGCCGTACCACCGGTCTCTTGATTTCAGTACCTTTACCTGGGCTTTTCCCTCCCGAAGCAGTCTGTCAACAACTCCCGGCAGAAAATACTCCCCTTTCATCGGATTTTCCGCAAGGATTTTGTCCAGCGCCGCCGGGAATCCTATTTCCATTTCTTTCATCATGGAGGGTGTGAATCCCCAGAAATTCATGGACACCGTGGTTCCTCTCGGCAGTTTTCCCCAAGTTTTTCCATCATCCTCGGTGTATACGATTTCGCCCTCTTTCCACTGAATTTTTGTGCGTTCGGTTATGGAAGCCAGCTTGCCTTCTTCGGTGACCTCGCACACACCTCTGGAAACAAAGCCGTTTTCCGTCAGCGTATTCTCGATGTCGTACCCCACCATGCAATAGGAATATTTCTCCCCATCTTGGGCGGTTTCGAGAAAATCGTAAATGGTCTGAAAGGCTCCTGGCCCGTAATAATCATCGGCGTTGATAACTGCAATCGGCCCCTCCGCAAGGTGTCTTGCCGCAAGCACCGCATGGGCAGTTCCCCAGGGCTTTTCACGGCCCTCAGGTACGCTGTAACCCTCCGGTAAATCCGTGAGCTCCTGAAATGCATACTCCGCATCGATATATTTTCCGGCACTATTATCTATGAGCTTCCTAAAATCCTCTTCGTTTTCCTTTTTTATCACGAAAATCGCTTTCCGAAATCCTGCCAGATATGCATCGTAGAGGGAAAAGTCCAGGATGATTTCGCCCTTGTCACTTACCGGCTCAATTTGCTTCAGTCCTCCGAAACGGCTGCCCATTCCCGCAGCCATTATCACCAGAATAGGTTCCTTTCTCGCATTTTCCATTTTGCCTTCCTCTCTTTTCCTCTAAATCCAGCTTGTGTCGTCCAAATCAATATCCAGTCCGTCCATCTTGCAGAGGGTGCTTACCACCGAAAAGATCAGCACCGCCCCCAGGTTTGCCGTGGTATTGTCCTGGTCGAACCGGGGAGAAATTTCGCATATGTCAAAGCCCTTTATTTTTCGAGTCCGTAAAATGTGCTTTATCACAGGCAGCACGATCTCAGGGTCAAGCCCCAGGGACTGGGTGGCGCTTACCCCCGGCGCAAATGCCGAGGAAAAAACATCGGTGCAAATGGTTATATAAGCGTTTTCACAGTCGCCCATGAACATATCCACCTTTTCCAGAATCCCTGCGTAGCCTGCGTTCTGAAATTCTTTCGCCAGGATGTAATCCACCCCCAGGGCTTTTGCCACCTTGAAAAGCTGCACCGTGTTGCTGTGCTGCTGGATTCCCAGGGGCAAATACCTGTATTTTTCGCCGTCCTCGTGGCAAATGTCCGCGATCTGCCGGAACATGGAGCCGGAGGAACTTCCGTTATTGTAAGGACGCAGGTCAAAATGGGCATCAAAATTCACGATCCCCAGCTTCGCTTTTTCCTCGTCCCTCTTTTCTTTGATAACCTCTTTGGTAATCTCGCCGCTGTTTCTCAGATTATGATATTCCCCAAGAAAATGCCCGAAAGTGGTTTCGTGGCCGCCTCCCAGCACTATGGGAAAATAGTTCAGCTTCAGAAGTTTTTCCACCGCATGTCCAAGAGCCAGCTGACCGTTTTCCATGGAAAGATCCTGGCAAATGATATTTCCCGCGTCAAAGAGTTTGACTTCCTTAGAAAAGGCGCAGGGCAAATTTGACATCTGTCCTCTTATAAAATCCGGTGCCAGAGCCGTCCCGACTCTGCCCTTGTTGCGTTTTACCCCCTGCTCACTGCAAAATCCGATAAACGCGAAGCCGAGCCTGCCCTCAAAGGGTTTAAGCTCTTCCTGTAAATCCAGTGGCTCCACCCACTGGTGCCACCTGAATGCGTCGTAATCCGTGTCGCTGTCCACTCTGCCCTTCCAGCAGTCCATGGCGCTTGTGTAGTATTTTCTAATATTTTTGTCCATCTTACTTTTCCTTTCACATCTTTTTATGATACAATAATAATTAGAGAAAATCAAGAAAGGACATACAACTATGTTAAAAAGAATGCTTGACGCGGAAAAAGACGCGATATTTGCGGTTGCCGATCTGATGGCTGCCGCTGCAAAAACTGCACCAAAGGCCAGCGGCAAAAATACCATCGTAACCGCTATCGTATCCGGTGAGGAAAAGGACAGGCTGAGAGATGAACTTGCCCGGCTGGGTGAGGAATATGACGAGGCCTTCATGGTGCGGGATTCCGGGAACCTCGACAAAAGTACCTGTGTGGTTCTCATCGGATGTTACAACACCTATCATGGTCTTAATAATTGCAGCATGTGCGGATTCCCGAACTGCGGCGAAACGAAAAAACACGGGCGCCCTTGTATTTTCAATGTTTCCGACCTTGGTCTTGCCGTAGGCTCCGCTGTATCCATCGCCGCAGACAATCGCATCGACAATCGCGTCATGTATTCGGCAGGAAGGGCGGCGGTAAGCCTTGGTTTTCTGGGGAAAAATGTAAAAATTTGCTACGCCATTCCCTTGAGTGCCAGCAACAAGAGCATTTACTTTGACCGCAATCCCGGGGCTGTATTGCTGTAAAACCAACAGCTTTAACCGAATCGTTTATTTGCGATTTTACATTTTTGCATAATTGCTGCCCTTTGTATACTTGTTACATAAAGTTATCGCAATTATGAGTATCGCCCCGCCTATGCACCAGCCCGCCAGCACATCTGTGGGCCAATGCACCCCGACATAAATTCTGCTGGGGCCGATGATCAGGGCAAGAAAACCGCAGACTACGCTAAGGATATTCCTTAGCGTTTCGTTTTTGCAGTTCTTTTGTATAAGATAGAGCAGCAGCCCGTAGAATATCACCGATGTAACCGAATGACCGCTGGGAAAGGAATATCCCCCCTGCGTTATAAGGTGCAGAGAGGCATCCGGCCTTTGCCGAAGCACAAAATGCTTAAGGGGTTTATAAATGGCAACTCCTCCCAGACATGCCAGTGAAACCGGCAATCCGTATGTCTTTCTGCTCGGCAAAATCAAGAGTATTATGCAGAAGGCTATAATCGTCACCGTATCCGATAAGTGGGTGATCGTGCTGATAACCCCATCCTGAACAGGGCCCCGCAGGCTAAAGAAAAAATCCTGCACCGCTTTGTCAAGGGGAAGAGCTTGCGTATCGTAAACCGCTGCAACTTCGTATGTAATAAATCCTGCCGCAGCAAATAAAATTACCACTGCGGCTATTACAAGCCCCATCTTTTGTTTGCTTTTATTTTCTCCCATTTATGTCACCTCTCATATCTAAAGTTTGGCTCTTTTTTTCTCCTTTGCCCGACAAATTTATCCACAAATTTGAGTCTTACACATTATACACTTTTTGGGTAGAAAAAAACAACCGGAATGTGCTATAA
>CAVJCN010000034.1:0-10241 GCA_963647945.1 Absicoccus sp.
GAATATAGCTGTAAGATACATATGCCGTAATAACGATCATTACCCACATCAAAATCCGGCGGTAATAGAATGGAAATTTAAAGCATAATTTTCTGATAAATTGCCTGAACGGTTTTGATGCGTTTTCGATAATCGTAAAAAACATAACGCAAAAGAACAGTCCGGACAGATAACAGCAAAAGAAAAACAGCATATTTAGCATTTTTATTTACCTCCGAGTTTAAGTTCTTTTTCTTCTTGTTCCATCTGTTCCTTGATCTTTTTCATTTCTGCATCTATTTCTGCTTTTTCTTTATCTATCTTTGCCTGCCTCTTCTGTTTTACCGCAAGGGCAGGGTCGATTTCCGAAATATCTTCCTTGCCATTTTTGTTCTTCAGCATACGCTCCTGTTTTTTGAGGTAGGCCTCACGCTTTGCCTTTGCCGCAGCTCTGCGTTTTTTGAACATCATCGCGTCAGGAATGAAAATCAGAATAAAGCAAATGAATATACTGAATGCAACACCTAATGAGCTAAGGTATTTTGCGAAGAAGGAGTAAAGGGCATGGGAGCTTGCCAGGATCCTGCCGGCAATCTCATCCCTGCCCACGCTGATTTCGGCGCTTTCATTTTCCCCCTGCACAATTACCTCATCATCAGATGGTATTTTCTTAATTATTCCGGCTCCTTTCTTTCCGTCTGCAGAATAAAAGATAACATCCCCCTCTTTATATTCCGTATCCGCACTGAGCAGAACCGCGCTTTTTTGTTTAATTTGCGGTTCCATCTGGTCTGTTTCCAAATTGGTTATCGTGTAGCCGCAAATTGTCGCAGGCGTTTCATAATCATAGCCGCCGCCCCGCACTGTAATATGCAGATCCGCCATGCAGGCGATGGCCAAAAATATCGCCAAAAATTTGCATATAACATCTATTTTTTTTACCAGCGGCGTTCTGTCGTCTTCATATTTTGTCCGCCCGTTCTTGCGAGCGTCTGTCGTGTTTTTTTCGTTTTTTTTGTCCGTTTTCGACATAGTTTTTTCCTTCGTTGTTATTTTGAAATAGGCATCCTGCAGCATTTGCAGGATGCCTAAATTTGCACATATTCTAGTTTCTTGAGATTTTAGATTTCAAAGGTTTTATTAAGCCTTTGCTTTCTTTTGAGCTTTAGCTGCCATATCAGCCAGATAGTATTTATCCGGAGTATGGAAGAACTCATCCTGAAGTTTCTTAACCTGCGGTACCAAGATAATCAAACCGATCATGTTCGGGATCATGATTGCAGCAAGGAAACCGTCGGTTACCATGTACATGGTAGTTAAATCCAAGCCGGTACTTGCAACAGCGATACCAAGCGGATAGATGTAACGCCATACTTTGGAGAACTTAACGCCGAATAAGTATTCTGCCTGTTTCCATCCAAACATACCTGCGGCAATGATGGTGGAAAGTACGAACAGGAATACGCAGATTGCAACGAAGTAATCTCCGAATGTTCCGAATGTGTTGTGGAATGCAGCCTGTGCAAGAGCACCGGTGGTGTATTCCTCTGTTGTCCAGATGCCTGTTGTCAAGATAACAAGAGCAGTCATTGTACAAATGATCAGGGTATCAACAACAACTTCGTAAACACCCCAGAATGCCTGTCTGATCGGGTGGTCAACGGTAGCAGTTGCGTGGGCGGTAGGTGCAGTACCGAAACCGGCTTCGTTGGAGTAAACACCACGAGCAGCACCCCATCTGAGAGCAAGCATGATAGTTGATCCTGCGAATCCGCCGACAGCAGCGTGCGGTGTGAATGCATAGATAAAGATGCTTGCCAGTGCTTCAGGAATTGCTGATGCGTTCTTAATCATGATTACAAGAGCGCCGGCGATGTATAATACTGCCATTACAGGTACCATGATATCAGTAACCTTCATTACTCTGAATACGCCGCCTGCGAAGATAACCGCTACGATAATTGCAAGAACAATGCCGGAAGCCATTTCGCTTACACCGAAGATTTCAAGCTGTGCGGTAGCGGATAATCCCTGGGAGATCAATGACGGAACCAGCTCGATCATCAAGCCGATAGCGAAGAAGCCTGCAAGGAACTTACCGATTTTCGGAACAGTTCTGAGGTAGTACGGAGCTCCGCCTACCCAGCCGCCGTCTTCACTCTTTTCTCTCGTCTTAATAGCAAGAGCAACTTCTACATACTTTGTGCCGCAGCCGATCAAAGCGATAAGCCAGATCCAGAATACTGCGCCGGGGCCGCCGAGAGCGATTGCTGCCGGTACGCCTACGATGTTGGAAGCGCCTACGGATGAAGCAAGTGCCGCACATGCTGCCGAGAACTGAGAAATTTCTCCGTCGCCGGTTTTTGCGAACATCTTACCGAAGGTCTGTGTGCAAATGTAACCAAATTTTCTAAACTGAATAAATCCAAGTCTGCAGCCCATATAAAGGCCGCCGCCTACGATGAGGAATAAAATAGGTACTCCCCAGAACCAGTTACCAAAGGCAACGATTACGTTTAAAATAGCCATAATTTCGTCCTTTCTTTTCTAAAATATGTGCAACCTATATACTTTACAGAATCCTGTCCCGTCGTAATCAATACGCGGGGAAGATTTTGTGTAAAGATCTCTTTTTCTGCCAAATGCAGATTCATTATTTTTATTTCAGAAGTTTTCTGATCGTTTCGTATGTGATGTTAGGCACATTTTGGAAGGTTTGGCGCATATCAACCCGTTCTGTAAGCATATGTCCATCTCTGCCGAAGGTACCGATATTTACCACCGGGACATTTATTTCCATGATTTTGTCCACATCGTGGGTGTATTTAACTCCGTACTGCGGCATATTGTCCTTTAAAGCCTGCACCGCAAGGGTGTCATCGCAAACCGCCATGAAGCTGGAGTCCGAGATGTACGGATAGAACATTCTTGTCTTAATCTGTCTTTGAGCCTCCGGACGAATCATCTCCACCGAAGCCTCCACAGAGTCAAGGAGGTTCTTTTCTTTTTCCGTTCTGCCGGTCATTTCTATCCTTGCGCTGAATACCGAGCCGAAGAAGAGTATCACAGCCGGTGATTTATCCTCCGACCATTTCCATGCTTCTTCCGCAACTTTCAGTCCGAAAATACGCAGATCCATTTCAGGGCTTTCGCTGTGTAATTTCTTCGTATACTCTGCAATTGCCTTTCTGAAAGGCTCCCCGTGCAGGTCGGAAAGATAATCATAAAACTCTTTCCAGGTGTACACCCTCGTCTTCCACGGAAGCGGTACATAGTCAACCTTGCTCAGTTGGCAGAATCTCTTATACTGTCCCTGAAGGTAATCAACCACCGAGTCAAATGCCTCCACCGCGATGTTGCGGCACTTCGCCAAAACCTGAGCAGGATCCCAGCCATGGGTAAAGAAGTTATAGTAGCTGAAAGCCGTCAGGGCAGTCTGAACGGTATACGGGCCCTTTGTGTCGGTTTGCTTAAGGGAAATAGGCGGTATTGCCACTTCTCCTTGAGCGATATCGCAAAGATCCGTGTTAAGGGACATTTTCCTCGTTATTTCCGCAATCAGAAGGTTAGGGTCGAAGGCGCTGAATGCCTGGCCTACATGAGCCTCTTTTCCGAAAGCCGCAAAGCACGGAAGGAGTTTGCCGATACTTCCGTAATAGATGTATCTGTTTTCATCCCCGGGGCTGTAGTTTGTAGAGTAATCCGCGTTGATGCAGGCGATATATTCAAAGCCTTCCCTCTTCTTGAGTTCTACAAGCTCATCCAAAGCGGTAATAATGCCCTTTGAGTTGTCCTCTTCATCACACTCGGCGATGGCAATGACATTGCCGTCAAGCTCCTCCGGATGTTCGCTGAAGTATTTGATGATGTACATATGGCCTGCCACACCGGATTTCATATCCAGCGCGCCTCTGCCAAACATATACTCTCCCGAATTTATGTCGTCAATAACCTCCTGCGAAAGCTGGAAAGTTTCCATGAGCTTTGCGGGAAGTTCCTCGCATTTAAAGGCATACTCTCTGATCGTTCCGAAATCGTCAACGCCCACCGTGTCAATATGGCCTATCAAAATTACGGTTCTGTTTGAATTGCCCTTGGTGCCCTTGACATAGGCGTAAGTGGAATGTCTTTCAACGAAATCGTTCTTCGTTTGGAACATCTTTGTATATGTCGGGTGCGCCTTGAAATAGTCAAGTCCCATGTAAAAATCATGGACATATTTCGCAACCCGGCTTTCCCCTTTAGGCTCCTTGTTTATGCTTGGGATCGCAACCATTTCGGCTGTCAATCTCTTTACTTCTTCGTAGGAATTTAATTTCATATTTGTTCTCAACTTTCTTTTAGTTTCCCCATTGACTTGTCAATTCGAGATTAGAAGCGTCTGTAGGTTTCCTTGCCTGCCATGTAGGTGTAAAGCGCCTGTACATCCTTTATCTCCTCGGCTGGAATTTGGAATATATCTCTGTCAATTACTACCATATCGGCAAACTTTCCTTCTTCGATGGTTCCCATCAGATCCTGTTCCCCGTTGGCATACGGAACATTCTTTGAGAATACGCATACCGCGTCATATACGGAAAGCTTTTCGTCAGGCTGCACTCCGCCCTCAGGATATCCGTCCAAGTCCGTTCTTGCAACCAGGGAGAAAATTCCGTTCCACGGTGAGAATATTTCAACCGGGCAGTCGGAACCGCCTGTGAGCATAAGTCCCGCATCCTGGTAGGTTTTCCAGGTATAACTCATATTGGCGCGCTTTTCGCCTACCCTTTCCTTGATCCAGTGAAGGTCTGTCAGGAAGAAGGAAGGCTGAATATCCAGAACAACCGGAAGTTTCTGCATTCTTGCAATAAGCTCCGGATTTGCCATCTGGGCGTGGATAATTCTAAATGGAAGTCTGTCTTTTTGTTCCCGTTCTGTCATGCCGTGCTCTCTGCTCTTTTCCAGGGTGTATTCAATGGCGGTCAGAACGCAGTCAAGTCCCTTGTCGCCGATACAGTGGATTGCAGGCTGAAGTCCCATTTCATAACCCTTGAGCACTCTTTCGTTTAAGTCCTCCTGGCTTATAACAAGGATACCGCAGGTGCTGGGATCGTCTGCATACGGTTCATACAGCTTTGCGGAGCGGGAGCCCAGAGCGCCGTCGCAGAAAATCTTGAAGGTTCCGAACTGTACTGCTCTGTACGGGTCGTTGCGTTCTTCCTGGGTCACAAATGGACGATTGAAGAAATAGTCAAGGCATACCGTCATTCTGACAGGAAGCTCTCCCTTGCGGTTGAGTTCAAGATAATCGTTGATATCCTCGGAATACTTCCAGATTTCCGCCGCATATGTGTGCATCATGGTGATACCGTACTGTGCAGCCAGGTCAAAACCCTTCTTCATGTATTTCTTCTTGTTTTCCGGAATCAGGAACGGGTCAGGAATAAGCTCATCATAGATTCTGCTTGCCTGTTCGCGGAAGATTCCGTTTGGCATACCCTCTGCGTCCAGCTCTACCACTCCACCCGGGCCGTAGTCATATCCCTTGCCGATGTTTGCTTTTTCAAGAGCCATAGTATTGGCTACCGCAGTATGCAGGCAAACTCTCTTGATAACGATTGGGTGTTTGCTACTTGCTTTATCAAGGTCTTCTCTTGTGGGAAGCGCGTCCTCGCAGTCCTCCCATTTGGATTGGTCAAAGTTGGAACCCTTGATCCATTCCCCTTCGGGAGTTTCCGCAGCCTTTGCTGCCAATCTTTCCAACGCCTCTTTCTTGCTTTTCGCACCGCCCAGGTCTACTGTCGTATAGGTCTGGCAATATGCGAAAAAGTGCAGGTGGGAATCTCCCATGCCCGGTAATACCGTCTTTCCTTCCAGGTCAATAACTTCCTTTGCCTCGTATTTATCCAGCGCGTCCTTCGTTGTTCCCACAAAGGCAAATTTACCGTCTTTAACGACAATGGCCTCTTTTACAACACCCTCTGCCTCCAGCGTGTAGGCCTTTGCGTTGATAAAAATTTTGTCAGCTAAAATCTTCATTTTACTTTCGTTCTCCTCTTGTATTGCTTTTGTAAAATATTGTAAAATATTTTCGGAAGTTTTCAGAAGTTTATGCTTCCAAGAGCTTCATCATGGTCTTATACAAAATCTGCGGCAGCACCTCATAGCTGTATACCGTTTCGATTCTTTCCGTGAACTGGTGGGCATCCTTTCCATAGGAACCGATATCCGCAACCGGCAGGTTGAGGGCCTGCATTTCGTTGATCGGAAGGTCATATATCGTTCCGTATCCCGGCATATTCGACTTCAAAGCCTCGATAGCTTCCTTTTCCTTCGGTGCGGAGGCATAGCTGAGGTCTGAAATGCAAGGCAGGAACTTCTTTTGTGTGAGCTTATAATCACATTCCGTAGTTTCAACTGCGTAGTTAACCGCATCAAGCAGAGCCTTTTCTTCAGGTCTTGTGCCTTCAACATAGATGTGCGGATAGTAAGGCGGCGTTAAGTACACGATTACCACCGGAGCTTTGTCCGACCAAAGGCTGTGAACATAGTCAACAACCATCATAGTCTGTTCACGGCTGTCATAGCGTTCGTCCTTTACGATTTCATCTACAAAGTCCTGTACCTTCTTGTCAAGCTGGTCACCGATTTCTGCTCTTACCGCATCCATAAGCTGCACATAGCTCATGGTTCTTGCTTCCCACGGAAGTTTCTTTTCTTCTCTTCCCGACATTCTGCAGAATCTCGCATATCTTTCGTTAAGGGTGTCAACTACATTTTGGAAGCATTTCTGGCTCGCTTCCATCATCTTGGAAAGAACCATGTCAGGAGTGCTTACATGGGTAGCATAGTTGAACATCATAATAGCCTTGCCTGCGATCTGGCAGGAATACTCTGTCTTAAGGTCACGCTGTTTCAGGGTGATAGGCGGAAGCGTTGTTTCGCCGCCCTGGACATCGGAATAATCCGGATTCAGGTTTACTTCTCTTGTTATTTCGGCTGCGATTTGGTTAGGATCCAGACCGCTGAAGGATTCTCCCACATGGGTTTCCTTTCCGACGATGAAGAATGTCGGCATGAGCTTTCCTACCGTGCCTATGTATTGATATACGCAAGGATCTCCCGGGTACTGCGGTGCAATATAGTCAGGATCCAAAACTGCCTGATACTCAAAGCCAAACTTTTCTCTCAGTTTAATGAGTTCAGGGACAAATGTAAGCATTCCCTGGGAATTGGCTTCTTCGTCGCATACCGCACAGAAAATGATATTTCCCTCGAAGTTTTCGATATCCTTTGATATAAATTCCATGATCGCCATGATGTTGGCATCCCCGGATTTCATATCAAAGATTCCGCGGCCGAACAGGTATTTGCCCGAAGCGATATCATCTTTAACCTCCTGAGTAAGGGAGGATATATTTTTTAACTTCTCAACAAGCTCATCCGGCTTTGTAGCATATTCTGCCAGGGTACCGTAATCGGATATTCCCACGGTATCGGTATGTCCTATACAAACCACCGTCTTTTTGCTTGGTTTCTTTTCTCCGTTTAAAATTGCAACTACAATCTTTCTGCCCCATCTGTCATTCTTGACCGGAAGCATATAAAGATTTTCCGGATGTTTCTTGTAATAGTCCATGCGCGACATAATCTCATATACTTTGTCGCTCATCAAAACTTCATCCGTAGTTTCCACAATGCTCTTTTGAGCCACCATTTCCAAGGCAATTTCCTTAATTCTTGCGCTTAGATTTGCATTTAGTTCCACAATGCACCTAACCTTTCTCCTTATTTTCTTACACTATACCTAATATTTTGAAAGCACCTTTTCAAGGAACTTTTCAAACACATTTGCAACTTCCGCGGCAGTGGAAAGTTCAACATATTCGTCACTGCTGTGGAAATTCTTTCCGTTTGCTCCCATTAAAACCGTGGGGATTCCCAGCTTTCCGCCTATGTGATTAAAGTCACCGATGCTCTGGAAATAAGAGTAGTTTGCCTTTGTCCCGCAAACTTCCTCCGCCGTTTCGGAGAGGGCTGCAAGGAAAGGATTATTCTCATCGATGCAGTAGGCGGTAAAGCCTCCGTCAAACCCCTCTTCCGGAGCTTCCCGGAAACAAACTTCGACCTTTGATCTTATGTTTGCCTTCGCAACGGCTTTTTCGACTCTTTCCTCGAGGCGAGCCTTTGTTTCGCCCCGTACCGTGTGATGGAAAATTTCGACTTCGGCGTAATCCGGGACGCTGCATGCCGCCCCGCCGCCGTCCAACCTGATGACGCAAGGAGTAGACGCGCCAAGTTTATCGTCATGCTCCGGCTCCATTTTTTCAAGTTCCGACACAATCGCCGTTGCGTCTACCAACGCATTGATGCCAAGTTCCGGCGTTGCGGCGTGAGCTGATTTGCCCCGTACCTTTATCGTATAGTTGTAGCCTCCCTTAGCTCCCAGACATATGCAAGGGTGCTCAGTTACCGTAAATCCGGCAGAGGGCTCTGCGATAATTGCAAAATCCGCCTCCTCGGCCACATTATGTATTTTATCTTTTATTATGTATACCGTGCCCAGTCCGTATGGGCCCTCTTCATCGGAAACCAAGTGATATATCAGTTTCCCGCAAAAGCTGTTATCCTGAATATGTTTTTTTGCAAAGGACTCCACCGCCAGCATTATCGCCGCGCATCCGGATTTCATGTCAAGAGCTCCTACCCCGTACATCCTGTCCCCTTCAACTACACCCTCGTAGGGAGGATGGTTCCACCCATCGCAAAGCATTACGGTGTCCAGGTGTCCGCCAAGATAGATGCAGGGGCCGGGTTTTCCGCTGTCCAGCATACCTACCACATTTTTGCCCTTGAAATTCGTTTCCTTTTTCTCGTGGAAATTGTGAATATCCGCCGGTATATTTCTTTCCCGAAACCACTTGCAAACGAACTGCATTATTTCGTCTTCATGGAAATACGGGCTCTTGATTTCCACAAGCTGCCGAAGCAGCTTCTCATATTCCGCCTTATTTATCATCTCGCCCTTTCTATATGTCTATTATACTCTCCACATATACTTTACAAGTTCTTTTGTTACGCTCGGCACAATTTCAAGCAGGCTCTTCCTGTTTACCCGCTCCACATACTGGTGATAATTTCTGCCGATAGGGCCGTAGATTATTCCCGGTATCGCGTTGTCTTCGATGGTGGCCATATCTATGCTGTAGCTGTCGCCCCACAGCGGTGTGTTGAGAGAATACTTTGTGTAGTCAAACTTGGATGTAACCGCACCGTAGCTCAAATCCGAGATGCCGGTGAAATAATTTTCCGCAAGCACGGTCTGGTCAAATTCTCTTTCGGATTTTTCCTTTATAAATTCAAATGCCTTGGTGCCGTAGCCCTCTTTGCCCCTTACCAGATCGCTGTGGGTCTGAGGATAATACGGCGGCGCAAAGCCTATGACAATTACGGGAACCAAAATCTGCGCATAGTCAAGCATTGCTTCCATCATCTTGATCGTAGCGTTAGGGAAATTAAGCTCTCCATCGCCGATTTTCTTAACTATGTCTGCATAAAGTTCCTTTTGGAATTTTTCGTATGCTTTTTCATCTTTTTTCTTTGCGATTTCACAGAGCTCGCCGAAGGTTATAACAAAAGGTTCGTAATAAATCTTGTCCTGGGTTTCCGCAGGGCAGTTTAATTTGAACTGCTGGTATTCGTTATCCAGCTTTTCTACCTGATGCTTAAAGGCATCAAGGCAGATATTTTTTACCTTGTTCATTATTTCTTCCGGTGTTGTTTCAAAAGTAAGAACCGTAAAATAGCCGCAACCTCTGTGCGGAATAGACACATCGTAATTATATTTCATATCACGCATAAGACCCCAAGTCGGCGGCGGTGATGCCTCTCCCTTGGAAATGTCAGAAAACTCTAAGCTGCCGTTGGTCTTTAAATATATTTCCGCAAGCATACCCAGTGCCGAAAAGCCCTGATAGCAATGTCCCATATGTCCTTTTTTACCTTGAACGAGGATTGCCGGCATAACCTTACCGATCGTTCCCAGGGACATGATCTGTTTCATATCGTTGTCCGCAGTGGGCTCCGGGCAAATGTAGAGTTTATAGTTTAAATTGTATTTTTCTCTGAAGTCTTTTAGGATTTCAGCGGCATGTCGCATTCCGGTAGAATAGGATTCTTCATCCGGTACGGGCACGAACAAAATTGAGCCTTCGAGAGTGCCATTAAGTGCTTCCTCCGCATACTGTTCAAAGATTGCCGCGTGAATTGCAAGTCCCCCCTTC
>CAVJCN010000035.1:0-10164 GCA_963647945.1 Absicoccus sp.
ATAAAGAGCGAAACGCCCGGCTTATCGCAAATTACAAAGCACCGCCTTGGAGGGAAAAGAAAAAATCAGCCGAAGATGAGGAAGCTACAAAGGCGCTTCTTCAAAGGCTTTCCGGCATTCTTTCCATGGGATATTCGGCTTTTTTGTCCCGTTATGCCATTATCCGCAAAATGCCTCTGGGAAGAATTGATCGCTCTGCCCTTGAAGTAATCACAAAGTTCATCGACTCCTATCTGAGCTACGCCGGCAGTGACAGCCTTAACAATGTCCTGCCCCGGCTTCTGGAAAAGACTGTATCTTCGGAGCTTTGCAGCGAGGGACATCTGCACATTACATCCATTTCCGGCGCGGCGGCTTCCCTAAGAGAAAATGTCTATGTGGCGGGGCTTTCCGCCTCAGAATTTCCGGGAATGCCAAGGGAAAACTATCTGCTTCTTGACAGCGATTTATTGCTCTTTGCAGCAGACGGCGTTGCTCCTACATCGGCAAGGAAAATTGCCCGAAAGAAAGAAGAATACCTGCGGCTTCTCAGCCTTGCAAGCCTTGCTGGTTCAAGGATCACCCTTTCCTACGCGGGATATGACATAGCGGAGCTAAAGGAAAAGAATCCTTCCTCCGTTCTCTTTTCCACCTTTGAGGAGGAAAACCCCGGTATGAGCATTGAGGATTTTATGAAGCAGATAAAAAATGCTCCATATTTTGCGGACGGAATCCTGTCCACCAGGCTCATCGGAAAGGAATACACGGCGAAAAAGGAATATACGCCGGAAAGCGCTCTGCTCTCCCCTCTTCCTGAGGCGGAGGGGTTGATTGACCGAGGGTGGTCGCCCTCTGCCCTTGAGCTTTTCTTTAGCTGCCCGCGGCACTTCTACTATCGGTATATTGCAAAGATTTCGGACGAGCAGGAGGACGATCCCAACCAGGTTATCTCTGCCGCCGACTTCGGTACCCTTGCCCACGAGATGATGGAAAGGCTTGCAAACAGCGGAATGAGCGAGGAAGATTTTCTTTCCCTGTGCGAAAGCGCATTTTATGATTTTCTGTGCACCAGACCACCGGTTCAAGACTCCGATGCATCGAAAGTCCGGTTGGATTTTCTTGCCACCATGAAAACTGCCTACGAAACAGATGCGGATAACCAGGTGCTGTCTGCGGAAAAGGAGTACGAGTTTACCCATCCGAGCGGCGTAAAGCTTCACGGCTATCCGGACAGAGTCGAAAAAACAAAGGACGGAAAGCATCTCATCGCTGACTTTAAGACAAAGCGAAGCATCGAGCATATCGAAAACGACCCGGCCTCCTGCCTTCAGGTTATCCTATATTCGTGGCTTTGCGAGATGGCAGGAATACCTATCGACTACGGCGAGTACAGGTACATCCGCAAGGGGAAAACTATCTCCTGCAAGTACGACGAAGCCGCAAAGGAAACCCTAAACGCTCTTTTGCTTGAATTTAAGAACGCCCTTCTTACAAACAGCTTTCCACAAAACCCCGGTGAGAAAGAGAAGAACTGCAAATACTGCGAGATGAACAGCTTTTGCAGGGAAGAAATAAAAGGGGAAAAGAAAAAAGAGCAGAAAGAAGAAAAGGGAAAGGAGCCTGCCCATGAATAAAATTTACGATGACAGCGCCGCAAGAGAGAAAATTCGGACGAATATAAACGAAAACTACTTTGTCGAAGCCGGCGCAGGCTCCGGCAAGACCAGCGTTCTGGTTGATCGCATGGTTCGCATGGTGGAAGAGGGTCTTGATATCAGCAGGATTTCCGCCATTACCTTCACCAAAGCGGCGGCGGCGGAGTTCTATGCCCGCTTTCAGAAGAAGCTTTCCGAATCCGCCAGCCCTAGCGCAAAGAAGGCTCTCAAGGACATTGACCTTTGCTTCATGGGAACCATAGACTCCTTTTGCAATATGGTTTTGTCCGAGCATCCGGCGAAGGCAGGGGTGCCATCTGACGCTGCGGTTATCTCCGATGATGAGCTGATGCGGCTATACAAGCGGGAATATCAAAGAATCCAGAGCGGCGCTTACGGCAGCGAGCTTAAGGATAAATGCCTGAAATTCAAAAATCTTTTCTATAACCACGAGGAAATTTTCTTAAAGACCATCCGTAAACTTGCGGATAACAAAAATGCCGAATTTGTAGTAACTCCTTTTGACGGTGAAAGCATCGACAAGAAGTTTGCTCACCAGAAAAGCGAAATCACATCTATATTTAAGGTTTTAATCGCTAATCCTGAGGCAAGACCTGTATCTGCCACGGTAGAGGTGAATAAGGCATGGGACGCGCTCCTTAATGACTCAAAGGCGCTCTTTGAATCCTGGGATGACAACCTTTCCGGGGTATTCAGAACATTGAGCAAGCTGGAAAAAATCCGCCTTGCCCCCGAATTTGATATTCTCCTTCTGGGCCCGGGCTATGACAAGTATTTCGTTGAAAAAATTTCACAAAAAAATGGTCTTGAATATTACAAAATCGATCCCGAGGGAGATGTGCTTCTTGTAAAAACGCTCAAAGCGCTGGCGGTCAGAATCGCCACAGACTTTGCAATTTCTGCCGAAAAGGTCATTTCAGATACCCTGAGAAGCGAGGGAAAGCTCACTTTCAGCGACTACCTCATCTATCTTCGGGATATGCTGCGGGAGGACGCGGCTACCGGCGGAAAGCTCATAAGCCATATATATAACCGCCACAGCTATTTCCTCATTGACGAGTTTCAGGACACGAACCCGATACAGGCGGAGATATTCTTCTATCTCACCGCAAAGGAGCCGAAAGCAGACTGGAAAGAATGCAGACCTCACAAGGGCTCCCTGTTCATCGTAGGCGACCCAAAGCAGTCCATCTATCGCTTTCGGTCTGCCGATGTGTCATCGTTTTTGAGAGTGCGGGATTTGTTTGAAAATCCGGAAATTGGCGAAGTTTTGTACCTTACACGGAATTTCCGTTCCAGCGACATCATGTGCGCTTACTTTAACGATGTATTTACCGGGCTCCTTCCTTGCGATACGGATATTCAAAGCAAGTTCAGCAAAATCCCGCTCGGCGAGAAAAAGCCCTACACCGCAAGTCTTGGGGGCGTATATAAATACGAGGCTGTCGCAAAGGCAGACAGAGAGCCTGCGGATGTGGCAAGAATCATATCCGGGATCACCGGCAGCGAAGACATCACCATTCAGGACAGAGATGAGGGCGTCCAGGCGTGCCTTCCGAGAAGAATAAGCTACAGCGATATCATGCTGATTACTCCAAACAAAAGTCGCCTTGCAGGCTTTATGAAGGAGTTTAACAAGGCAGGGATTCCATTTAGAGTCGAGGGAAAGGTTATCTTTAGCGACTGCCCTGCCCTTTCCGCCCTATCTAAGCTTTTTAGCGCGGTGGCAAATCCATATGACAAGGCGGCTTCCTTTGCCGCACTTAACTTGACCAAGGGCTTTGGTGGTAACATCACAGCGGAGAATCTTGCGGAATACCACCGCTTAGCCTTGCAAATGTCCGCGGCGGCTGTGTTTAATATGCTTCTGGAAAAAGAACGGGTCTTTGAGAGAGTCGGAACCGCAAACGCCGAGTATGTGTATTTTGCAATGGAGCTTCTCAGAAGCGAGGAAACAAACGGCGGTGTCACATCCCTCATCGAGGGTGCGGAATTTATACGCTCGCTTCTCATCGATGAGTCTAAGCTGGAACGCTGCGTGCAGCTAAAGCAGGACGCAAACTGCGTCCATATCGCAAACTTGCATAAGGTAAAGGGCCTCGAAGCCCCTGTGGTAATCCTTGCGGATCCGTCAACTATAACAAGAGGTCCTGACATTAGAATCGACTATACCACCGATCCGCCGAAGGGCTGGATTTTCGGTCTTGGGGATTCCGGGAAAACAAGCACCGATGAATTTGAAGAGGAAGCAATTCTCGAAAAGGCTGTCCTTGCGGCTGAAAAGACAAGGCTTCTTTATGTGGCTGTAACCAGAGCCGCAAGCGCTCTTATCGTAGCAGACTATGCTAATGAAAAAGGCAAAAGGCTTGATTCCGGCATGTGGAAAGCTCTCATTGATGAAGGCACTCCGGATATCTTCGAGAATTTTGAATTTGCTGCGGCTTGCGAAAAAGAAAAGGAAACCTTCGATGCGGCTGCTCTCCGTGAAAAGGCTGAGGCCGAGAGCCTCCTGAATAACCGGGAACCTCGGGAAAAGAGCTACGAGATTCTTCGTCCAAGCAAAGTTACGATTGCAAGCAGGTTCTCGGAAGAGGAAGAAGAATATGACGAAGAGCTTTCATCTAAGAGTTCTAAGAGCGTAGCCGCTAAGAAAGAAAATCCGGCACTTGTGGGCACAATGATCCACAAGATGATGGAAGCCCTTGTTTCGAGCCGCGGAAAGGCTGACCTTAAAGCCCTTTGCAGGGAAATAGCAAGCTCCTACGACCAGGCGAAAGACCCTGCCGCATACATGAATCTTATATACAAAGCTGGAAAAACCATACTTTCCGGCGGATATGAACAAGCCGGTGATGTTCCAAAAGACATTTTGGCGGAGCTTTTAAAAGCCGATGAGGTATACTGCGAAGTTCCCTTCTGCCTTGCAAGCACAGATGAAAGAGAGGAAAAGCATAGCATTGCAAACGGCGTAATCGATGCGGTCTATCGAAAAAACGGGCTTTGGCACATCATAGATTACAAAACAAATGCCGATGCCCGGGATCTCGCCGATGAATATGCCGGACAGCTCAACGCTTATGTCAAAGCCTTCAAAACCCTCACCGGCTGCGATGCCGATGCAAAGATCTATCACATATCTGTATAAGTCTGCGCCTCTCTGGGATGGCATCCCGGAGAGGCGCGATTGTTATTATGGGGCTCATAAGCCCCATAAGCCAAATGCCGCTTCCTTGGCTTCGGAGCGGCATTTATTTTTCATATTTAAAAACATCAAAACGGACTATTCTTTTTACTAGAAATGCATCAAATTGGACGCTTCAGCTTTTCTATGCCTCCTTTAGCTTGTCCGACAGCTTTGCCAGATAATCCGGAATGTCGATCTGCTGCGGGCAAACGGTTTTGCAGGAGCCGCAGGCCACGCAGTCCCAAGGCTTCTTGCCCTTTTCCACCCCGCCGATTGCCATGGTGGTGTACCACGAAAGGCTCTTCGGGTTAAAGCTTATCTGATTAAATTGGTTCAGCATATACGGAATATCTATCCCTTTTGGGCAATAGGTGGTGCAATATCGGCAAGCGGTACAAGGCACGCCCTTTGTCATTTTTTTTGCCTTTTCAAACAAAATTTCCCGTTCCGCCTCGCTCATTGGCTCACTTGTCTGGAAAATCCTGATATTATCTTCCAGCTGCTTTTTGTCCGACATTCCCGATAAAATCGTTACGATGCCCGGAACGCCTTGCAAAAATCGGAAACACTTTTCCGCGCCTCCCGCAGGTTCCACCAGGCTGCCGCCTCTCAGCGGCTCCATAACGATAATTGGAATTTTCTTTTCGCTTAGGATTCTGACTTTTTCTTTTGCTTCCTGGAAATTCCAGTCCAGCCAGTTCAGCTGAATCTGGCAAAACTCCACCACGTCTTCGTATGCGTCTAAAAAGCGCTTAAAACACTCTATGCCGCTGTGATCCGAATAGCCGAGATGGCGGATTCTCCCCGCTTCACGCTCCGAAACAAGATATTCCTTGACCCCAAACTCCGGGTTCAGATAATTTTCGATATTATACTCGCAAACATTATGGAAAAGATAGAAGTCAAAATATTCCGTCTGCAATTTTTTCAGCTGCTCCGCGAAAATTTCCTTTACTTTCGGGAAGTTGTTCCGATCGTAGCCCGGAAACTTCGTGGTTAGGTTGAAGCTCTCTCTTGGATAGCGGCTTAGAGCCTTGCCCATTACGGTTTCCGCATTTCCCTCATGGTAGCCCCATGCCGTGTCGAAGTAGTTCACGCCGTGACTATACGCATAGTCAACCATTTTTAGCGTCGCCGCCTCGTCAATATCCCGATTTACGCCGTTTATAACGGGAAGCCGCATGGTTCCGAATCCCAGCTGCGAAATTTTTTCACCTTTGAAATCTGTGTAAATCATCGTTCTGTCTGCCTCCTATTTCCATTCCCATTCCAGTACCTCAGGAATATCCTGCCCGTACTCGGCGATGTAATTCTTGTGTTTTACCAGAATGTCGTTCATCTGCTGGGTGAGGTGTCCAGCCTTATTTCCAAGCTGCGGCAAATGGCAAAGCGCCTCTTTGACAAGACTGTACCGGTCGATATGATTTTGCACCCGCATATCGAAAGCGGTGGTTATTGTCCCCTCTTCAAGGTAGCCGTGAACAAAGAAGTTTTGCTCGTTATGCCTGCCGTGGGTCAGCTCGTGAATGAGCTTCGGATAGCCGTGGAAAGCGAAAACCACCGGCTTGTCCTTCGTAAACAGAGCGTCAAACTCTTCGTCGGTAAGGCCATGAGGATGATTTTCGTGGGATTCCATCTTCATCAGGTCAACCACATTTATAAAGCGGATTTTCAGCTCCGGCAGGTTCTCCTTTAGGATCGTCACCGCCGCCAAGGCCTCCAGGGTCGGAGTATCGCCGCAGCAAGCCATTACAAGGTCAGGCTCCTGCCCCCTGTCGCTGCTTGCCCAGTCCCAGATTCCGATGCCCTGAGTGCAGTGGATGACCGCCTGCTCCATGGTGAGCCACTGGCGGCTCGGATGCTTGGAAGCAACGATTACATTTACATAATTTTTGCTCTTGATACAATGATCGAAGCAGGAAAGCAGGCAATTTGCGTCCGGCGGCAGGTACATTCTCACCACATCCGCCTTTTTGTTCGCCACATGGTCAAGCATCCCCGGATCCTGGTGGGTGAAGCCGTTGTGATCCTGCTGCCAAACATTTGAAGTGAGTATCAGATTCAGCGAGGCAATCTTCTGGCGCCATGGCAGCTGATTGCAGACCTTGAGCCATTTTGCGTGCTGGGAAACCATGGAATCCACAACTCGGATAAAGGACTCGTAGCTTGCGAAAAATCCGTGTCTGCCGGTCAAAAGATAGCCCTCCAGCCAGCCCTCGCACATATGCTCGCTGAGGTAGGAGTCCATGATCCTGCCCTCATGGGAAAGATCCTCATCAAAGTCGTAAATTTCCCCTTGGAAATCCCGTTTTTCCACTTCAAAAGCCCTGTAAAGCCTGTTGGATTTTGCCTCGTCCGGCCCGAAAATTCGGAAATTTTTGCTTTCTTTATTTAACTTAAATATATCTCTTACATAGCCACCCAGTTCCATCATGTCCTGAGCCTTTACGCTGCCCGGATATGGAACATCCACCGCATAATCCCGAAAATCAGGGGTTCTGAGATCCCGAAGCAGCTTTCCGCCGTTGGTATGGGGGTTTGCACTCATTCTGGCATCTCCTTTAGGGGCAAGCTCCCGAAGCTCCGGTATCAGCCGATAGTCATCGCCGAAAAGTTCTTCCGGTCTATAGCTTCTCAGCCATTTTTCAAGTTCTGCAAGATGTTCCTCTTTTTCCATGGAAATGGGAACCTGATGCGCTCTGAACGTCCCCTCGATTTTGTTTCCGTCAACTACCCCAGGCCCCGTCCAGCCCTTTGGAGTTTCCAGAATGATCATGGGCCAAATCGGACGCTCGCTTATGCCTTCTTCTCTGGCTTTTCGCTGGTTTTCCTTGATTTCTGCGATGCAGCGATCAACAGCTTCCGCCATTTTTTCGTGCATTTCCATAGGGTCGCTTCCGCTGACAAAATACGGATTCCAGCCGCAGCCCTTGAAAAACCACTCTCGCTCCTGTTTTGAAATTCGCGCAAACACGGTTGGATTGCTGATTTTGTAGCCGTTGAGGTGCAGAATCGGAAGCACCGCTCCGTCGTTTTTTGCGCTGAGGAATTTGTTGGAATGCCAAGCGGTAGCAAGAGGACCGGTTTCTGCTTCGCCGTCCCCCACAACGCAGGCTGCGATGAGGTCAGGATTGTCAAAGACGGCTCCGAAAGCATGGGCAAGCGAATAGCCAAGCTCCCCGCCTTCGTTTATGGAGCCGGGAGTTTCCGGTGCTACATGGCTTGAAATTCCGCCCGGAAAGGAGAACTGCTTGCAAAGTCGTTTAAGGCCCTCTTCGTCCTGTCCCACATTGGGATAAACCTCGCTGTAGGTTCCCTCGAGGTAGGCGTTTGCAACGAAAAAGTTTCCGCCGTGCCCCGGTCCCGACAGGTAAATCATGTCAAGTCCATATTCTTTAATTGCGCGATTAAGATGCACATAGACAAAGTTCTGCCCCGGCACCGTTCCCCAGTGCCCGACGATCTTTTTCTTGATGTGTTCCCGGCGCAAAGGCTCTCTGAGAAGGGGATTGTCCAGCAGATAAAGCTGGGCTGCCGACAGATAATTTGCGGCGCGCCAGTAGGCGTCCATCTTTTGCAGATACTCTTTTGTAACCGTCATACCTTACCTCCCGTTGTCTACTTCTTTTGCCATTTCTGTTTTTTATTGCCTGTGATTTTCCATTTTCGATTCTTCGCAGTATTTTTGAGGAAATTTTAATAAAATGTTGCGACTTCCTCCTCCGGCGGAGTGGTCTTTTTCACCTCTATTACATGGTAAACAGGGCCCTCCCCCTGATACATATCGCTATATCCCCGTTCAATTTTGGCGGTCATTTCCACCCAGCCGCCGTGCTCCAGCGTCTGGGATTTATCGTATTTTGCAACCAGACCGCCGAACTGGACATCCGCTGCACAGCAGGTCATTATGTGGCGTCCGATGACAAACTCATCGTCTTTGAGCCCGCCTCCCAGAAGGGTTTTTCCTTTAAATTTTACGATTTTTCCGTAGTATTTTGCTTCTTCCTCGTTTATGTCGGCATACCACAAGGCATAATCCTTGTCCTCTATTTTGATGATGTCTGCGTTAATGTCAAATGGCAGCGGATCTTCGATATTGTCGATTTCGATATTGTTCGGGCCGTATTCGTATATGATGTCGCAGCGGCGGTTGATCGCCCGGACAATTTTATGAAATTCCATCTTGTCCATAGCCTGGGTAAAATGCTTGAAAACGATGCTTTCCGTGGATTTCAGCTTGTCCACCGTAAGATTTCGCATATTTTGATTGTATGTGACATAGGTTCTGGCATCCGCAAAGCTCATTTCCTGGTAAACTGTCCAGCCCTTCGGCATACTTGCGTAAAAGCTGTCCAGCGACCACATCCCGTTGTACTCGCAAACAACTCTCTCAAATCCGATTTCTTCCTGCAATTTCTGTAAAAATTCTCCTGTAAGCTCTTCTTCCTCCTCCACCGTCACGATTTTTACATTGGAGGATGCAAATTTAATCGGAGAATACTCGATTTCCCCCTCTTCGCACACCAGAAGCAGTGTTTTCTGCCCCTCGTTAAATGCCGGATCCTCCAAAGTTTCCTGTATAAATGTGGTTTTGCCCGCTTCCAAAAAGCCGGTGAACAGATAAACCGGTATTTCTTTCGGCTGTATCATTTTGTTTTCTCCTCGTATTTTATATTTCAAAAAGTTTCAAGATCTTTTCTCTGTCGATTTCTGCGCCGATTACGCAAAGCCTGCCGGTAATCCCGGCCGCACCCGTTCTCACATCAGGTTCTCCCGGAACATAGTCGAAGTGAATCCAAGTGCCGTCCTCGCCCTCAACGATGCCCTTCGCTCTGAGGATAAAGCCGTATTCGTCCTTGTCTTCAAGGGCTTCCAGGGCTTTCTCAATCTTTTCTTTCGTGAATTTCTTCGGAGTTTCGATACCCACGCTCTCGAATACATCGTCCGCATGGTGGTGGCCCTCGTGATCATGACCGCAGCAGCATTGCCCCTCATGGTCGTGATGATGCTCGTGTTCGTCATGCTCGTCATGGTCGTTGTGATGATGGTCGTGGTCATGACCACAGCAACAATGTCCATCATGGTCATGCTCGTCGTCATGGTGATGATGTTCATGGTCGTGGTCGTGTCCGCAGCAGCAGTGTCCCTCATGGTCATGCTCATGTTCATCGTGATTGTGATGATGGTGCTCGTGTTCTTCCTCCAAGTGATGCAGCGCTTCTTCAATGGTATCCCGCTTTTCCATCGCCGCCAAAATCTGCGCTCCCGAAAGTGCATCCCAATCCGTGGTGATAATCGTCGCATTTGCATTATGCTCCCGCAAGA
>CAVJCN010000036.1:0-1803 GCA_963647945.1 Absicoccus sp.
TCCGGCGGCGTTTGTTTTCACCGCCTTGATCATGATATTTCGGGCGGTATGCTCAAGGGAAGTAAACTCGATCATAGAAACATCGTAGCCGGCGCTTTCCAGCTTCAAACCCCGAAGACCATCTGTAAGATATTCTGTGAAACGATCCTTCAAAATCCCGTGTTTCAGAATAGGGCTGTGAAGGTCGTTTTTTATTTGTTTGAACAATTCGTGCTGGCAGCATGGAACGCTGAGAATGACCTTTGTATTCCAGGCAACCCCATTGATCAGCGCGTAATCGGTGGCAGTGTCGCAGGCATGGAGGGTAACGACCATATCCGCATGGTCGTCCGTATAGTCCGCAATATCACCCTTTAGAAACTTAAGCTCATCGTAGCCCAGATCTTTTGCGACGGTGCTGCAAAAATCGATAACATCTTCCTTTAGATCCAGCCCGATGATTTCTACATCCCGACATTTCATAACCTTGAGGTAGTGGTACAGCGCAAAGGTAAGATAAGCCTTGCCGCAGCCGAAGTCAATGATTTTCAAAGTTTTGTCCTTAGGCAGATAGGGGAACACATCCTCCACGATTTCCAGATAACGGTTAATCTGGCGAAATTTGCTGTAGCTGCGGGGAAATACGGTTCCCTCCGCACCCATAATTCCCAGGCGCACCAAAAAATCACAGGGAACCCCCGGGGGAAGAATATAGTTTTTTGTGCGATTGTGAGAGGTCGCCGCAGCAGCCGCCCCGGAGCCGGCGGGTGAGAAGCCGGCGGTGCTCCGACCGGGACTACCCTTTACCCCCTCGCCCCGAGCCGCCCTTGTAATCCGGGGATTTTCCGGTTTCGCGGCAAGCACCTGAATCTCCTCCTCCGAAGTAAAGACATTCACCTGCTTAAACTCTTCAAAAACAAGGCGCAGCGCAAAACCCTGTGCCTCGGCAGCTTCAAGATTTACATGAGTCACCTTTTTCGGGTAGGTATATTCCGCCTGATATTTCAATTTGCCGCCGATGTTTACAGGACGCATCATGACCTTGCTGTATTCAAGGGATTTTCTGCGTTTCCCGGAAAAAATGATTTTGATGAGAGGCTTTTCCGAAAAAATTTCCCCGAACAATGCCTGCAATTTATCTGTACTTGCAGATATCTTATCCGTATTTTTATTCATACCGGTGTTCATGTCTTTATTCATGTTTATCTCCGCTTAATACTCAATATTTGTAGTCTAAGATATTCTTAAACTTAATTATTTAAACTTAATTATTTAAACTTAATTATTGCATTTTTCGGCGGAGTTGTCAAATACTTCCTGCCGGCAGAGCATAAGCGGAAAGGCGGGCAGCCGGCACCGAAGCCCGTTAAATTTCCACGAAAGGAACCCCGAGAACATCCGCAAGGGAGAGGGAAAGATTTTCCGCTATCTCTTCGATGCTTGAAATTATCCAGTTGGCATCCTCTGTATTGTCGTGATAGGCAACTTCCACGAGAACCGCCGGTATTTTCGTGCGGCGAAGCTCCGCCAGGGTTGTGGTGGGAACGGTTTTTACAAGCTCGGGGTAGGGGTAAATGAGCTTAAGATTATTTGCAAATATTTCAGCCGCCGCCTTGCCTCTGGCGCTGTCGCGGTAATAATACACATTGGGCCCTTGAATCATGCCGGAAAGGCTGGGGGGAGCTGCGTTGGAGTGAATCGCAAGGTGAAAATCATAGTTCCCCGCGTTTGACGCATTTATTGAGTCAGTGACCCTGCCGCCCGGATCGTTTCGAGTAAAATCAATGCCTGCGGCTCTGAGGTAAGGAACCATTGCGTCCGCAA
>CAVJCN010000036.1:2411-9964 GCA_963647945.1 Absicoccus sp.
TGTCCGCCGGCAGAACCGGGGCGCTGATCGTCATCGAAAGAGAAATTTCACTGAACGATATCGTGGAAACCGGAACCGTCATAGACGCTCAGATAACTGCCCAGATGATAGGAACCATATTCTACGAGGGAACTCCACTCCACGACGGAGCGGTGATCGTAAGGGGGGATAAACTTTACGCCGCAGGCTGCGTTCTGCCCCTTACCCAAAACAAAGAACTTAACAAAGAGCTGGGAACCCGCCACAGAGCCGGAATAGGTATTACCGAAAACTCCGATGCCCTTGTAATAATCGTGTCGGAAGAAACCGGAGTTATTTCCGTTGCCCAAAACGGAAAGCTGACAAGGTTCCTGGACGGCAAAAAAATAGAAAAGAAACTCCTGAATCTCTATTTCGAGGGGGAAACGGAGGAAAAACTTTCAGACAGAATAAAAGCGCTGCTAAAAGGGGGTAAAAAATGTTAAAAAGTAACAAAGTCAATTTAGTGCTTGCCCTGATAGTAGCCATTGTTTTGTGGGCATATGTTCTGGTGGATGTAAATCAGTCCTCCACCGAAACCGTAAAGGGCGTACCGATAACAATACTCAATGAAGATACCCTTGAAGAAAACGACCTTGTACTTCTTTCCACGGACTGCGAAAAGGTGAATATCACTTACTCTTGTCAGCGTACCTCTTCCGGAAAGATCAAAGACTCGGAATTTAGCGTTACGGCAGATGTTGAAGGGCTGAAAGAAGGCTCTCATAAAGTCAAACTCTTTATTTCGGCACCGGAGGATGTTTCGGTGGAAAGCATAAACATTCAGAAAATAACGGTTACCATTGATGAACTGGTGACAGAAGAAAAAACCGTAACCCCTGTGATTGACAACAGTGACGGAGATGAAACAGAACCGAACATTTTGCAGCTAAGCGATGACACTGTTTTTGTCAAGGGCGCGAAAACTCTGGTGGATCGCATAGTGACAATGAATGCGGTTTTGGACGCTTCAAAGGTGGGAACCGAAATGAAATCCTTTACCCTTCCGCTGGTTGCGGTGGACAATAACGGCAAAGAGGTGGAAAATGTGCAGCCGAGCAAGGAAAATGTTTCCGTAACGGCGGTGCTTTTAAAGAAAAAGACGGTGGATCTTGATGTGACCGTCGAGGGGCTGGAGTCCGGCGGATTCCAAAGAACCGTGTCCGCTCCGAGCACGATCACGCTCAAGGGCAGGGACAGCATCCTTTCCGGCATTGAGAAAATAAGCTGTCAGAGCATTGACCTTGCCGATGTATATGAGGATACAACGATTGCCCTTACACCGATTTTACCGTCAGGGGTAAATCTTGCATCGGAATCCGAGAACCTTTACATCAAAGTAAGCGTTAAGGGGGCGGAAACAAAGACCTTTACCTTCAGTGAAAACGATGTGGTTATAAGCGGAATAAGCGAAAATATGTCAGCAACGGTAGAGAATGTAAAAATAAAGGTGACCTTGACTGCTGCTTCCGATGAGATGGAGGAAATAAGCGCAGAGGATTTTGTGCTGACCGCAGACGCAAGCGGACTTGAGGCGGGAAGCCACACCGTGAAACTTTCATGCGCGTGCTCCAAGGCATATACGGATATGGAATACACTCCGGAGGAAATAAATATAACTATAAATGCAGAGCAGTAAAAAAATGCATGACGGTAAATAATGCAGAGCAGTAAAATGCCGCGACACAGGAGGAATTTTAAATGGGAAGACTCTTCGGAACCGATGGTGTAAGGGGAATTGCAAACAAAGAACTTACCCCCGAATTGGCGTTTAATCTGGGAAAGGCAGGGGCATACATTCTTAAAAAAAAGGATTCGGGCCCTGTAATTGTAATAGGAAAGGACACCAGAGTGTCCGGGGATATGCTTGAAAACGCCCTGACGGCAGGCATTCTTGCCGTAGGGGGAAGCGTAATAAAGGCAGGGGTCATTCCGACGCCGGCTGTTGCGTATCTTGCACGATATTACAACGCAGACGCGGGAATCGTCATAAGCGCCTCCCACAACACCTTTGAATATAACGGAATCAAATTTTTCAACGGCGAGGGCTTCAAGCTGGATGACCTGCTGGAAGAAAAGATCGAGGATATCATCATAAGCAGTGTGGATGTAAACAGCCACATAACCGGCGAGGCCATAGGAAAATGCCTTGAAGCCGGGGAAAATGCAACGGAGCTTTATGCAAAGCACCTTATCGAAACCGCGGATTTCAGACTTGACGGCAAGAAAGTTGTCCTTGACTGTGCAAACGGCGCTTCCTATAAGGTGGCACCAATGGTGTATGAGGCTTTGGGCGCAGAAGTAATTACCATCGGCGACAGACCGGACGGCACGAACATAAACGACGGCTGCGGTTCCACCCATCCGGAGAAATTGCAGGCGGCGGTGCTGAAACATCACGCGGATATGGGACTTGCCTTTGACGGTGATGCAGACAGGCTGATAGCGGTAGATGAGCGGGGGAGAGCCCTGGATGGAGATAAAACCATTGCCATCTGCGCAAAGATGCTAAAAGCAGCCGGCAGCCTAAAAGACGACAAGGTGACGGTTACGGTTATGAGCAACATCGGCTTCCACAAAGCCATGGAAGAAGAAGGGATTTCCGTTGATGTGACGGGAGTCGGCGACCGCTATGTCCTTGAGCGAATGTTGGAAACAGGTTGCATCATAGGAGGCGAGCAGTCGGGACATATTATTTTTCTGGAACACACCACCACGGGGGATGGCATTTTGTCATCCATCCAGCTGGTTAAGGCGGTGCTTTCTTCGGGCAAAAATTTATCCGAGCTTGCGGATGAAATCAAAATTTACCCCCAGGTTTTGGTAAATGCGAAGATAAACAACGATTACAAAAAAACATATATGAAGGATGAAGAGGTTGCCATGGCAATTGCGGCAATCGAAGCCAAAATGGAGGGAAACGGCAGGGTGCTTATCCGGCCTTCCGGAACCGAACCCCTCGTTCGGGTAATGCTGGAGGGAAAGGACACGGAGCTGATCCGCAGCCTGGCGGAGGATCTTGCGGCTTTGATCGAAAAGAAATTTAGGAGATAAAATATGTGCGGTATAGTAGGATATGTAGGAAAAAACGATGCCAGAAGCATCATTATGGAGGGGCTGAAAAAGCTGGAATACAGAGGATATGACTCGGCGGGAATCGCTCTTGTGCGAAACGGCGGAATCGATATACGCAAAAAAGTCGGAGAAATCGCAAACCTAGAAGAACTTTTGAAGCGGGAAATGGCAAGGGGAATATGCTTTGACAGCCACACGGGAATCGGACACACCAGATGGGCTACCCACGGGGCACCCTCGGATGTAAATGCCCATCCCCACGCCAGCGAGGACGGCACTGTGGCAATTGTTCACAACGGCATCCTCGAAAATTTTGTGGAGCTGAAACAAAAATTAATCGCAGAGTACAATGTAAAATTCAAATCGGAAACGGATAGCGAAGTAATCGCCCATCTCATTGCACTCCACATGAAGAATTGCACAAAACTGGAAGATGCAGTATATGCTGCAACCCTTGAAATGCGGGGAGCCTACGCCATGGTAGCCGTTTCCAGTAAAGACCCGAACAAAATGGTTGCGGTCAGAAAGGACGCGCCGCTGATAGCGGGAATCGGCAAAGGAGAGAATTTCATTGCCTCCGACATTCCGGCGCTGATGAAACACTGCAAAGAAATTTATCTTATCGAAAACGGTGAGATGGTGGTGGTCACCGCAGATGAAATTAAGATATACGATGAGGACAGAAATCCTGTGCATCGGGAGGTTTTCCATGTTACCTGGGACGCGGATGCCGCGGAAAAAGAGGGCTACAGCCACTTTATGCTAAAGGAAATCCACGAGCAGCCTAAGGCTATAAGCGAAACCTTAAACCGCAGACTGGACGAAAGGGGGCATATAAAGCTGGACGGCATTTCCCTCACCAAGGAGGAACTTGACAGATTTTCCAGAATATACATTGTGGCATGCGGTACGGCATACCACGCAGGCCTTGTAGGTAAGAAAGTCATCGAGAAATTTGCCCGCATACCCGTTGAGGTGGATGTTGCCTCCGAGTTCAGGTACAGAGAGCCCCTTGTGGACGAAAATACCCTGTTCATAGCCATCAGCCAGTCCGGAGAAACCCTTGACACTCTGGCGGCCCTCAGAGAGGCTAAGGCAAAGGGCGCAAGGATTTTGAGCGTTGTAAATGTGGTGGGAAGCTCCGTGGCAAGAGAATCGGAGGATGTTTTCTATACATGGGCGGGGCCGGAAATCGCCGTTGCCTCCACAAAAGCCTATACGACACAGCTTACCTGTATGTATCTCCTGGGTCTTTACATGGGACTGACCCGGGGAACCATAACGGAGGAATTTTATCGCGGATTTATGGAGGACTTGAAACTGATTCCGGAAAAACTGGCGGAATACCTGAAAGATGTGCGGGAAATAGAGGCTCTTGCAAAGATTCTTTACAACAGAGATCAGGTTTTCTTTATCGGAAGAGGTCTGGACTCTGCGGTGGCTTACGAGGGGTCGCTGAAACTAAAAGAGATATCCTATATCAATTCCTTTGCCATAGCCGCAGGAGAACTCAAACACGGTACCATCGCCCTGATGGAGCCGGGAACATTGGTTTTGTGCCTGGACACCCAGGACTGCCTTTACGAAAAAATGCTTTCCAATATTCAGGAGATAAAAGCAAGGGGAGCTCATGTGCTTTCCATTGCAAAGGCAGGAAGAAAAGAGATCGAGGCCCACAGCAACGAAGTGATTTATATACCGGATTGCAGAGATGAAATTACACCGCTTCTCAGCGTTGTGCCCTTACAGCTCTTTGCCTATTATGTGGCAAAAGAAAGAGGATGCAATATAGATAAGCCTAAGAATCTGGCGAAGTCGGTTACGGTTGAATAATTTGCGGATTTGCAAGTGCAAGTATATATAAATATCGCAGTATAAACGGAGGAAAAAATGAAAGATTACGAAATCAGAGATTTGGCACTGGCACCTGCCGGACATCAGAAAATCGAATGGGTAAGAAACCATATGCCGCTGCTTCGGGGCATGGAGGACGAATTTAAACAGACGAAGCCATTTGAGGGCATAAAAATTTCCCTGTCGGTGCATCTTGAAGCAAAGACGGCGTACCTGTGCAAGGTTCTTGCGGCAGGAGGCGCGGAGATGTCCGTTACCGGCTCAAACCCCCTCAGCACAAAGGACGAAATCGCCGCAGCTTTGGCAGACAGCGGCATCAAGGTTTATGCCTATCACGCAGCGACCCCGGAGGAATACGAACGACATATTGAAATGTGCCTTGAACATAAGCCAAACATCATCATCGACGATGGGGCGGATCTTGTAAGCTGCCTTCACGGAAATCGTCCGGATCTGGCAGAGGAGGTCTGGGGCGGCTGCGAAGAAACCACCAGCGGCATCATTCGACTGAAAGCCATGGCAAGGGAGGGGGTTCTGAAATTCCCGATGGTCGCCGTAAACGATGCGGATTGCAAGCACTTATTTGACAACCGTTACGGTACGGGCCAGTCCACATGGGACAGTATAATGAGAAATACAAACCTTATCATTGCCGCAAAGACAGTGGTTGTAATCGGATACGGCTGGTGTTCCCGGGGAATCGCAATGAGAGCCGCAGCCCTTGGGGCTCAGGTCATCGTAACCGAAATTGATCCGGTAAAGGCGATAGAAGCCCGTATGGACGGATTTTCCGTGATGAAGATGGAGCAGGCTGCGCCTCTTGGGGATATTTTCGTGACGGCCACAGGCTGCGCCCGGACGATTACCGTTGAAAATATGCTCAACATGAAAGACGGAGCGATCCTTGCAAATTCCGGACATTTCAATGTGGAAATCGACATGGCGGAGCTTGAAAAGGCTTGCGTTGCAAAAAAAGAAATGCGGGAAAATATTATGGGATATCAGCTCACAAACGGCAAGTGGGTAAATGTCATAGCCGAGGGCAGGCTTGTGAACATCGCCGCCGCAGACGGACATCCGGCGGAAATCATGGATATGAGCTTTGCGGTACAGGCGCTGTCGGCAATGTATATCCGCGACCATCATAAAACCCTTAAAAATGAGGTGATTGATGTTTCCGATGAGATCGATGATGTTGTGGCAAGAAGAAAGCTGGACGCATGGGGCATAGAAATCGATACCCTTACTCCGGAGCAGGTTCATTATCTTAACAGCTGGCAGATTTAATTTACATGGGATAGCACACATAAGATAGCATATATAGCGTATAAAATGAAAAGCGCGGGAGGCGAAAAAAATGAGCGTTACTTATGAAGAAATAAAAGAGCAGGCGCAGGCGGCGGCGGAGGAGCTTGTGGGAATCGCAAAGCTGAAAAAGGGCGATATCTTTGTTGTGGGTTGCAGCTCCAGCGAGGTAATGGGGCAAAGGATCGGAAAGGGCTCTGACATAAACGCCGCGGAAGCCATTTACGATGGAATCATGTCGGTGCTTGAGCCAAGGGGAATTTTCCTTGCGGCCCAGTGCTGCGAACACCTTAACCGGGCGGTAATTGTGGAAAGAAAGGCGCTGCTTCCGGGAACGGAAATCGTCAATGTAGTTCCTCACCCTCATGCCGGGGGCTCCTTTGCCACCACAATGTATCACAGGGCTAAAGAACCTGTGGCGGTGGAAGAAATCAAAGCCGATGCCGGAATCGATATCGGAAACACCCTGATCGGAATGCAGCTCAAAAAAGTTGCGGTACCTGTAAGGCTCAGCATTAAAAAAATCGGAGAGGCTCCTATCGTATGTGCCAGAACAAGACCGAAATTTATCGGCGGCTCAAGAGCGATATATGACGATGCCCTTTCCGGAGGAGATATAGCAAGACCAAAGGAAATAAATATTTAACTTTAGCGAACATTTTCCGCATCATCTTCATATTGTATACTACAACTGAATATGAATTAAGTTTAAAATATTATGAAAGATGCAGGTGAAACTTATGGCAAATAATTGTGGTCTTGTGGGAGATGGCTGCGTAGATACCAGCTTATTATTCTTTTTCTTGTTACTGGTGATTATCTTCTGTAATTGCTATAACTAAGAAAATCCAAGAAAAACGGTAAATCCGTGATTCACAGTGGCTCGCCCTTATGGGCGGGCTTGTTTTTTTTGACCGTATATACCCATACCCCCGGGGAAAAGGGCAAATTACCCAAAAGTTTAGGCCGAATTACCCACTTGGGTAATTGTGAAGAATATGTGAAAAATGTATCATTTGTGTGTACAGTACATACACTGTACAGTTCATTCATACTTATACTTATTTATTTTTAACAGGAGGACTTATTTATGGGTAGAAAAGTTCCTATGTGGCAAACCGTTCTGGTTATGCTGGTAATGATTGGTTTCCTTATGTGGTCTATTATTAAGGACGCAGGAGGAGAACCTCACATCGCTCTTATGTTAGCGGCAACCTTTGCAGGCATCGTTGCTTGCGCAAACGGATGGAAATGGGCTTACCTTGAACAGGGTATCTTAGCTTCCATCAACAGATCCATGC
>CAVJCN010000037.1:0-8471 GCA_963647945.1 Absicoccus sp.
CAACTAAAGGATACAGGAGTGAACTTAATTGTGCAAGAAGTTAGTGTACGACTAAATTCACTCGTTTGAATCTATTCCGTGAATTAACTTTTTCATTTGTCCAGCAATGCAAAAGCAATGCAAAATGCAAAAAAACCTTGCATTTCACAGATTTTGTAGTATAATTATTGGGTACGGCTCGATCCGTACAGTTCTCTGCGATGAAAGGCAGCCCGGGGAAAACCGCCGGAAATGCTGAAACATCGCCATATAAGTCCATAGGGAGGTGACAAAATGACGAATTATGAAGTTATGTTCATTATCGACGCTGCTTTGGAAGACGAAAAGAAAGACGCGACAGTAGAAACAGTTCAGACTATTATCGCTGCTGATGGTGAAGTTGAAAAAGTAGATGTTTGGGGAATGAGAAAGCTTGCTTATCCTATCAACAAGAAGGAAGAAGGATACTATGTAGTAGTTGACTTCAAAGGCAATCCGACATTACCTAAGGAACTCGACAGAAGACTCAAGATTTCCGACAATGTAATCAGACACATCATCATAAGCAAAGACGAGAAATAGGAACGGGGTGTAATATGAACAGCGTTGTATTAATCGGAAGATTAACGAGAGATCCGGAGGTGAGATACACAGCCGGAACGCAGATGGCGGTTTGCAGCTTTACCGTTGCAATTGACAGACCTGCACGGGCAGGCGCTGAAAAACAGACTGATTTCCCGAGAGTTACGGTTTTCGGTAAACAGGCTGAGAATTGCGAGAGATTCCTCAAAAAAGGAAGACTGGTAGGCGTTCAGGGCAGAATCCAGACAGGAAGCTACACCAACAGGGACGGAGCAACCGTTTACACCACAGATGTCGTAGCTGACAGAGTAGAATTTTTAGAATGGGGTGACAGACCTTCGGGGCAGGGAGCATCGGCAGGACAATCATATCGTCCGCAGACGGTAGACGAAGCGCCTGAGGGCTTTGCTGCAATAGAAGAGGATATTCCGTTCTAACAGAAAGGAGATAAGAACCATGATGGATAAAAGACGCGGTGGCGGCATGAGAAGAAAGAAAGTATGTCAGTTCTGTGCCGATAAGAGCGAAAAAATCGATTATAAAGATGTAGAAAAGTTGAGAAGATACATCACCGAAAGAGGCAAGATTTTACCTAAGAGAATCACAGGCACTTGCGCGATGCACCAGAGAGAAGTAACGACTGCCATCAAGAGAGCAAGAATCGTTGCACTTCTTCCTTATGTAGCGGACTAATTCCGAATAAAGGGAATGCATAAAACTTGTATAAAATCAAATACAAGGCGCAAAGGAAAAACAAAACACAAAAGAAGAACAAAATGCAGTCTTAGAAAGGAAACTTTTGAGGCTGCATTTCTTTTTATGCCTGCGAGAGCGTTTGAATTTCAATATAGACAGGGGAAAAGGGCGAAGAAAAAACCATGGACAAAGAGAAATTTTATAATTATACACGATAACGCGGTAAAGCAGTAACGCGAAAAACCGTAGGAATATTTTTCAAAAAAACCCGAAAAAAGCAAGTAAAATCTCGCAAAGAGCGTTAAATTTAGCACAATCGGCACAAAAAAGTATGGAATGTTGCCGCCAAAAATATTATAATATTATGTAGCAGAAAATGGAGAGCTAATGCGAATAAAAATTCGCGAAAGTGAATATTTATAAGAAATGGAGAGAAAAAATGGCAGTAGTTATTAATGGACGCGATCTTACGATCGAACAGGTAATCAGCGTATGCAGACATCATGAAAAGGTTGAACTTGCCCCTGAGGCTGTGGAAGCCGTTAACAAGGCAAGGGCATATGTTGAAAAAAAGGTTGCCGAAAAAGCTGTTGTCTACGGACTTACCACGGGATTCGGCAAATTTGCCAATGTTGCAATCGACACCCACCAAACCGCAGAACTTCAGAAAAACTTAATTATCAGCCACACTTGCGCCATGGGCAAGCCTTACGACCAAAAATATGTTAGGGCGGCTATGCTTCTCAGAGCAAACTCCCTGTCGAGAGGAAACTCCGGAATCAGACTTGAAACTTTGCAGACATTGATCGGAATGCTTAACGCAGGGATCCATCCGATCGTTCCGGAAAAAGGCTCGGTGGGAGCCTCCGGTGACCTTGCACCCCTTTCCTGCATCGCTCTGGGCCTTATAGGCATGGGCAAAGTAGAATATAAAGGCGAAATTATCGATGCCGCGGAAGCCTTTGACAAGGCGGGACTTAAGCCTGTTGTGCTTGCTTCCAAAGAGGGTCTTGCCCTCAATAACGGTACCCAGATGCTTACGGCGGTGGGACTCAATACATTATACGATGCGATGCATCTCATGAAGATTGCGGATATCGCAGCGGCTCTCACGGGAGAAGCCCTTCATGCCATCGCAAAGGCCTATGACCCTAAGACTCATCTGCTTAGAGGACATCAGGGCCAAATTGATGTTGCGGAAAATATGAGAACCCTCCTTGAGGGCTCAAAGAACGCTCTTCCCCTTCATCCGACAAAGGTTCAGGATCCGTATTCCCAGAGATGTATGCCACAGATTCACGGTGCCTCAAGAGATGCGATTATGTATGTATATGAGGCGGTTTCCAGAGAAATCAACGCTGTAACCGATAACCCAATTGTATTCCCGGATGAGGACGAAGTAATCTCCGGCGGCAATTTCCACGGACAGCCGATGGCTCTTGCTTTTGACTTCCTTAAAATTGCCATTTCAGAGCTCGCCAATGTAGCGGAAAGAAGAACCGAAAGACTTGTAAATCCGGCATTGTCCGAGGGACTTCCGGCATTCCTTGTTAAGGATGGGGGTTTAAACAACGGATTTATGATCGCTCAGTATGCCTCCGCTTCCATGGTTTCCGAGAACAAGGTGTATGACCATCCGGCTTGCGTTGACTCCATTCCGACCTCCGCAAATCAGGAAGACCATGTTTCCATGGGAGCAACTTCCGCAAGAACCGCGGCAATGGTACTGGACAACGCCCAGAAGGTAATCGGCATCGAGCTTGCTTCCGCGGCTCAGGCGATTTGGCTCCGGGAGGAAATGGGCGAAAATGGCATCGAAAACCTTGCCCCTGCAACAAAGGCGGCTTATGAACATATCCGTTCAATCGCGGCTCCGGTGGAAAAGGACATCATCATGATCGACTACCTTGCAAAATTTGATGAAATGGTTAAGGACAACTCGATTCTCGAAGCAGTGGAAAAGGTTGTAACACTCAAATAACAGGAGGGAAAAAATATGTTAGACAACAAAACGCTTGAAGGCGCAATGAAAATCCGCCTGGGTAACGAATATCCGGACTATCCGAAATTTGAAGAGGGTATCAGACGGGCACCGGACAGAGGATTCCGGCTCACAAAGGCGCAGACAAAAATTGCTTTGAAAAACGCCCTTAGATATGTTCCGGAAGAACTGCACGAAAAGCTGGCTCCGGAATTTATGGAGGAGCTTACGACTCGGGGCAGAATTTATGCTTACAGATACAGACCTGAGGGCAGAATCTACGGAAAACCTATTGACGAATATAAGGGTAAATGTCTTGCAGGCAAGGCTTTCCAGGTTATGATCGACAACAACCTGGACTTTGAGGTAGCTCTGTATCCTTACGAACTGGTTACATACGGAGAAACAGGTTCCGTTTGCCAGAACTGGCTTCAGTACAGACTCATCAAGAAATATCTCGAAGAATTGACAGACGAACAGACTTTGGTTGTGGAATCCGGACATCCTCTGGGACTTTTCCCGTCAAAGCCCACTGCGCCGAGAGTAATCATCACTAACTCCATGATGGTTGGTATGTACGACAACTTGGATGATTGGGAAATCGCAGAGGAAATGGGTGTTGCAAACTACGGACAGATGACCGCAGGAGGCTGGATGTACATCGGGCCACAGGGAATCGTTCACGGCACTTTCAACACGATTCTCAACGCAGGCCGTAAGGAGCTGGGAGTACCACAGGACGGCGACCTGGCAGGACACACCTTCGTATCTTCGGGTCTTGGCGGAATGAGCGGCGCTCAGCCAAAGGCAGCGAATATCGCAAATGCCGTAGGCATCTTTGCGGAAGTTGACCTTTCAAGAATCGAAACCAGACATAACCAGGGCTGGGTTGATGTTATTATGGATGATATCGACGAAATCTTCAAGCTGGCAAATGAAAAAATTGCGGCAAAGGAAACGATTTCCATCGCATATCACGGCAATATCGTTGACCTCCTTGAAGCGGCGGTGGAAAAGAATTTCCACATCGACCTTCTTTCCGACCAGACTTCCTGCCACAATGTTTATAACGGCGGATACTGTCCGGCGGGCATGACCTTTGAGGAAAGAACAAGGGAGCTCCATGAAAACAGAGATAACTTCGTAAAAGAAGTTGACAAGACTTTGCATAGACATTATAAGGCAATCAAGACACTTACCGAGAGAGGAACCTATTTCTTCGACTACGGCAACTCCTTCATGAAAGCTATGTACGACGCAGGTGTGAAAGAAATTTCCAAGAACGGTTACGACGATAAAGACGGATTTATCTGGCCGTCATATGTTGAGGACATCATGGGACCAATCCTCTTTGACTATGGATACGGGCCATTCAGATGGGTATGCCTGTCAGGAAAACCGGAAGATTTGGATGCAACCGATAAGGCAGCAATGGAAGTTATCGACCCGAACAGACGGGGCCAGGATAGAGATAACTGGATTTGGATCAGAGATGCAAAGAAGAATAAACTGGTAGTGGGCACACAGGCTCGTATCCTTTACCAGGATGCAGAGGGCAGACGGGACATCGGCCTTGCCTTCAACAAGCTGGTAAGAGAGGGCAAGATAGGACCTGTAATGATGGGCCGTGACCACCACGATGTATCGGGAACAGACTCTCCGTTCAGAGAAACTTCAAACATCAAGGACGGCTCAAATGTCATGGCTGATATGGCGGTTCAGTGCTTTGCAGGAAATGCGGCGAGAGGCATGTCCCTTTGCGCCCTTCACAACGGCGGCGGCGTAGGCATCGGCAAGGCAATCAACGGCGGCTTTGGATTGCTTCTTGACGGCTCCGAAAGAGTTGATGAAATCTTAAAATCCGCAATGATGTGGGATGTAATGGGCGGAGTTGCCCGCAGAAACTGGGCGAGAAACGAACACGCTGTTGAAACTTCGGTTCTCTACAACGAAAACTACGCAGGCAAGGGCCACATCACCATCCCTTACATTGCAAGCGATGATTTAGTCGATAAGACGGTAGATAAATTCGTTAAATAGCCGGGAGCCGAGATAAGCTAAAAGGAGAGAATATGTCTACTTTACTAGTAAAAAATATAGGAATTTTGCAAACCCCCGTGGGAAGTTTTCCCCACAAGGGGGCTTTGCAGGGTGAAAATATAAAATTAAAGGACGCGGCGGTTCTTGCTGAGGACGGCATTATCAAGGCGATAACTTCGGAGGGGGAGCTTCCTTGTCCGGAGGAAAGCGCCGATGTGGTCATCGACGCAGAGAAAAACCTCGTAACCCCGGGGCTTGTGGAGGGTCACACCCACCTTGTTTTCGGCGGATACAGGCAAAACGAAATTCCGCTGAAGCTCAAGGGCGCAGGCTATCTGGACATCCTCAGAGCCGGCGGCGGAATCAACGACACCGTAAAAAAGACCAGAGAGGCGAGTTTTGAGGAACTATACAACAAGACCGAAGGCTTTCTGGACGAAATGATGGATCTGGGAGTTACCACCTGCGAGGCGAAAAGCGGTTACGGCATCGACCTCGAAAACGAGGTAAAACTTCTCGAAGTGCTGAAAAAGCTAAACGAAGACCATCCCATGGACATCGTTTCCACCTTTATGCCGGCACATGTGGTGCTTGCGGACTGGAAAGGCAGAGAGGATGAGTTCATTGATCTTTGCATCAGCGAAATGATGCCTTATGTGAGGGAGCATAAGCTGGCGGAATTTATAGATATCTTCACCGAGGATTCTGTTTTCAATGTGGAGCAGAGCCGAAAGTATTTGCAGGCCGCAAAGGATATGGGCTTCGGACTTAAAATCCATGCGGACGAAATCGAAGCCATCGGCGGAAGCGTTCTGGCGGGAGAGATAAATGCCACATCTGCGGAGCATCTCATCGTAATCGATGATGCGGGAATGGCTTCCATGGCAAAGGGCGGCACCATCGCTATGTGCCTTCCTGCCACATCTTTCTACCTGGGAGCGACCTTTGCTCCGGTAAGAAGAATGATAGACGAATTTAAGGTACCGGTGGCGATTGCCTCGGACTTCAACCCGGGATCCTGTCCATCGCTGAATTTACAGTTTGTAATGAACCTTGGATATCTGAAATACAGGATGACCCCTGAGGAAATTCTGACCGCAGTGACCATCAATCCGGCATGCGGCATCAACAGAGGCGAAAAAGTGGGAACTCTCGAAGTCGGCAAGGACGCGGATATGGTAATCTGGAACGCACCGAACATGGAAATGCTCTGCTACCGCTTCGGTTCAAATTTAGCCTTGCAGACGATTAAGAAAGGAAATTTAGTCTAATGAAATTAGTTGATTTAACAGTTAAAGATTATTTGGATGTGCTGAAATCAGACGCGCCGGCACCGGGAGGCGGCAGCGTAAGCGCCCTTTCCGCAGCTCAGGGGATTGCTCTTGTTGCAATGGTTACGGGCCTCACCATCGGAAAAGAAAAATATGCGGATTTTGAAGAATCCTGCAAAAAGGCAAAGGAAGAGGCCACAAGCCTTTACGGAAAGCTCGTAGAGGCAATCGATAAGGATACAGAGGCTTTTAACCTCGTATCTGCGGCTTTTAAGATGCCGAAGGACACCGATGAAAACAAGGCGGCAAGAAGCAAGGCAATCGCAGAGGCTACGCTGGTGGCAACAGAAGTTCCTTTTGAAACCCTTACTCTTTGCATGGAGGCACTCAAGGTGACGAAAACCATCGTAGGAAAATCCAATCCGAACGCAGCCTCAGACCTCGGCGTTGCGGCGCTGAACCTGCTTGCGGGGATCAAAGGCGCTTGGCTGAATGTTATGATCAATCTTCCGGGAGTCAAGGACGAAGGGGCAAAGACAAAATTTGCAGAAGGCGCAAAGCTGGTGGAAGAAGCCGAAAAAATATCGGCAGAGATTTACGAAAAGGTTCTGGCATCCCTTTAGTGAGGGTATCCGGAAACCCGAAAAAAAGAAAAAACAAGATACAAATAATAAAAAAGGAGAAATAAAATGGCTCAGATTATCGAAAGCATCCCTAATATTTCAGAGGGAAGAAATCAGGAAGTTATAGAAGCATGTGTGGATCAGATCAGAACCACCCCGGGCTGCACCCTGTTAAACTACTCCTCAGACCCTAACCACAACAGAACGGTTATCACCTACATCGGGGATGCAAAGGGCGTAGAAGAAGCCAGCGTAAAACTGGCAAAAAAAGCGGTAGAGCTTATCGATCTTAACAAGCACACAGGGGAACATCCGAGAATGGGCTGCGTTGATGTTATGCCATTTGTTCCTATTAAGGAAGCTACAAACGAAGAATGTGTTGAGCTTTCAAAGGTTGTAGGAAAGAGAATCGCAGAAGAAGCGGATCTTCCGGTTTTCCTTTATGAAATGTCCGCTACAAGACCTGAAAGAAAGAACCTGGCAACCATCAGAAAGGGCCAGTTCGAGGGCATGGCAGAAAAAGTAAAACAGGAAGAATGGGAGCCTGATTTCGGCGGAAGAAGAATCAATCCGACAGGGGGAGTCGTTGCGGTAGGCGCAAGACCGCCTCTGGTAGCATATAACCTTAATCTCAACACCTCTGATGTTCAGATTGCAAAGAAGATTGCAAACATTATCAGAGAAAAGGACGGCGGGCTTCGTTGCGTAAAGGCTATGGGCTTCATGCTTGAAGACAGAGGAATCGCTCAGGTTTCCATCAACATGACGGATTACAGAGTTACTCCGCTTTACAGAGTTACCGAGCTGGTAAAGGCTGAGGCAAAGAGATACGGCGTGCAGGTAATCGGCACGGAAGTGATCGGACTTTGCCCGATGAAAGCTCTGGTTGATTCCGCAGAATACTATCTCCAGATTGAAGACTTTGATTTTGACGGACAGGTGCTGGAAAACTATATCCTGTAGCGTAGAGCGCAAGGCGCGGTAAACGCCTTTAATTCGTTTAGGAGCAAGATTAATGACAGACAATCGGGAGTTTTCTCCATCCTCCTCTCTTACGGAAGAAATTGCGGATGTGGTTCGCGAAAGGATTCTAAAGGGAGAGTACGAGATCGGGGAAAAAATTAAGGAAAACCAAATTGCAACGGAACTACGAGTAAGCAGGACTCCGATTAGAGAGGCATTTAAACTCTTGGAAAACGAGGGGCTGATCGATTACATTCCAAACCGCGGCTGTTTCGCAAAGGGCTTTACAAAGCGGGATGTTGAGGATATTTATGCTGTAAGAGAATCACTGGAAGA
>CAVJCN010000037.1:8481-9654 GCA_963647945.1 Absicoccus sp.
GGTGGAGAGAATTTCGCCGGAGGAAATAGATGCGCTTGAAGAGCAGTGCGAGATGATGGAATTTTATACGAAGCGAATGGACAGAAAAAAGGTTCTGGAGCTCAATTCGGGATTCCATGATGTAATTTACACCTCGGCGCGGAGCAGATTCCTCGCCCAGGTTCTAAGATCCTACAAAGCCTATATCGATAAAACCAGAAAATCCATTTTTTACGAGCAGTCGTATCTGGAATCAATTTTAAAGGAGCACAGAGCTATTTTAGAGGCGATAAAACTCCGGGACAAGGGAAAGGCGATCCTTGCCATGAAGCAACATCTGATTGCGTCGCAGCAGCGAGCAGAACAGATTTGGCATGTAAAATAGCGAGTTTCAGAGATGAATTATAAGAAGAAACATACAGGAAAAGCAAAATTAAATCGAATTTTAACGGTGCTATTTCTTTGTGTGTTTCTTTTTTCGCTCTATAAGGCGGCAAACATCCTTTTGGAGTACCGCGATATCGACAGGCTTTATGACGAAACCCTTTCGCAGTATACCTCCGGGGCAGATAACGCTCCCATTGAAGTCGACCTGGCGGGGCTTCGGGAAGTAAACAAGGATGTTATCGGCTGGATCTATATTCCGGACACAAATGTGAATTTTCCGCTATTACAGGGAAAGAGCAATAAGCAATATCTTTTCCAATCGTACAAAAAAGAATATCTGACCGCCGGGAGCATTTTCATTGACTACCGCTGCGGGGCGGATCTTACGGACAAAAACACCGTGATTTACGGCCACAATATGCATAACGGCAGTATGTTCGGGAAGCTGAAAAAGTATAAAAGCGAGGAATATAAAAGCAAGCACCCGTATATTTATATCCTTCTGCCGGGGGACGTGCTGAATAAATACGAAATTATCGCCTACTTTCAGGCAGACGTCACCGGCGCCGTTTATGACCTGCCCCTTGAAGCAGACGGTGAAGATGAGCGCTTTGAGCTGCTGAAAGAAACCATCGCAAAGGAAAATCTTTATGCAAGTAGTGCCACGTTATCAGAAGACGACCGGCTGATTACCCTGTCAACCTGTACCCAGGACAGTAGAAATGACGTGCGGGTTGTCGTAATCGCAAAACTTGTCCCATCCGCTTAAAATGATATCGTTAAGGAGAAAACCGCTAAGAAGAAGAC
>CAVJCN010000038.1:0-1601 GCA_963647945.1 Absicoccus sp.
CGTCAATTTGGTTTGCGCCTAACTTTATTTCAAAGGCGCACCATTGCCCGTTTTTAAGTTCGATGACGGCATCGATTTCTTTGCCATCGTACCCTTGATAATGGTACAGAGAAGCACCGAAGGACTCGGCATAGATTTTCAAATCTCTTTCGCAAAGTGCCTCGAACAAAAAACCCAGCGTTCTCAAATCATTTATCAGCATATCGGGGGTGGCGTTGAGCAACGCGCAGGCAAGAGATGGGTCGCAAAAATGCCTTTTTTCAGCCTGCTTAACCCGCACAGACGACCGAATATTCGTGGAAAAGGGCGGCTGGTTGTCCGTGATGAAAAGCCTATTGAATATGTCGAGATATTCACTGACGGTATCCTTGTCGATGTCCGAATCGTCGATTTCTTTCATGTCTTTTGCTAAAGATGTATTCGTTACCGTAGTAGCCTCGTTTCGGGCAAGAGAGCGCAGCAAAAGCTTCATTTTGTCTTTATTGCGATTCACACCGTCGATTCTGTACGCATCATCGTCAATGATCGCGTCGATATATTGAATCGGCAGAAGAGAGGCTCCCTCCGGCGAAGCGTTTAGATTGCCGGGCCAACCGCCTCTGATAATATATCCGATCAAATCTTTTAGGCTCACATCCCCGGTCATTACGGGAACAAGCCTGTCGCTGCATAAATCTTCCAAAGAAACCTCTCCGGTGGAATTGCCCGATTCGTATAGCGACATGGGGCGCATTTTTATTCTGCCGATCCTTCCTGCGCCGCTGTGCATGATTCCTTTGTGATTCGGAGTAGCCGAGCCGGTCAGTATGAATTTGCCTTTTCCGCCGGTTTGATCGACACTGTGCCTAACGGCATCCCATATCCCGGGAACTTCCTGCCACTCGTCAATGAGTCGCGGGGGCTTGCCGTGTAAGACTAAATCCGGCGACATCTGCGCAAGAGCTCTGTTTTGGAAATTCCCTGAGGGATCCCCGATAAAAATTTCGCTGTTGCTGTGGTATGACGAAGTCCAAGTCTTGCCACACCATTTCGGGCCCTCAACGCAAACGGCACCGAAAACTTTTAGATATTGTTCTATTTGCTTGTCAACAATTCTGGGTTTGTAATCCTTTTTTATCATAGCCATATTATCCCCTCCGACACAAATTATATACCAACCCGAAAGATTTGGCAAGTACAATCGGAGAGTTTTTGGGTTTTCAACCCGAAAGATTTTAAATTTTCGACCCGAAAGATTTCAAGATTCCAATCGGAGAGTTTTTGGGTTTTCAACCCGAAATATTTTGAGAGCGCCCTTACAGACGCTCGAAACCGCTTGAAACATCGTGCTTTACCCGGTCGGCTTCTTCGGCTGCCTTCGCATCGTTCCAATGATCCATGGTGCCTACCAGATAACCGGTGATCCTCCTGATCCTTTCAAAAGGGGCTTTTTCAAATTCGTAGTTCAAGTCCGCATAATCACCATCGATATTTATATTAAGGGTTTTGACCTTTCGGTTGTATTTCTTTTCGAGATAATCCACATAATTTTTCGCTTCCGCCAGCTTTGCGTTTCCTGTTATAACTGCTCCCATGTTAATACCTCCTATATACATCGAATC
>CAVJCN010000038.1:1611-9553 GCA_963647945.1 Absicoccus sp.
TTATACACCTATATATGGTGGTGTCAAACATTTTCTGACAATTTCGGAAAGAAAAATATTGTTTCGCATTCCAAAAACAATTATAATGTAAGCAGATAAAACGGGAGGGCGAACATGGGGAGAACTTTTACGGCAGAAGAAATCTTGGCGGCACTTGACGAATACTATAAGGAATCCATTTTCATCACCGATGGCGAAGGCAATATCATCTATGTCAACGAAGTCGGCGCGAAGCGAATCGGGCTGTCGCGGGAACAGTTGATGTACAAAAATGTAAAGGAGTTGGTGGAGGAAGGGGTTTACGACAAATCCACATCTATTACGGCAATTCAGACAAAGACAGACGCGGTTTCAGCCCTCAAATACCGGGCAAAAAACTCCAGCATCTCCCACAGCATTCCGATTATCGGAAAAAACGGCGAAGTTGAAATGGTGGTCACCACCAACATGAGCATGGAGCATAACAAGGAATGGGAGGAAATCATTGCAAAAGAGCGGGCGGTAATGGCGCGAATGAAGCGAGAACTGGATCACCTCAGACTGAGCGGTCACAGCAGGATCATCGCCAACAGCCCCGCCATGAAAAATGTCATGCAGACTATACAAGCCATTGCCCCTACGGACAGCAATGTGGTAATCTTAGGGGAAAGCGGCACCGGAAAGGATGTTATGGCGCGGTTCATACACGAAAACTCTTTGCGGCAAGATAAGGCATTCATCAGTATAAACTGCGCGGCGATTCCCGAACAGCTGCTGGAATCCGAGCTTTTCGGTTACGAGGCGGGAGCCTTTACCGGGGCTCTGAGCAAGGGCAAAATCGGACTTTTTGAAGCGGCCTCCGGAGGAACAATTTTTCTGGACGAAATAGGAGATATGCCCCTTGCGCTCCAATCAAAACTTTTGCGAGCCCTGGAAAATCACGAGATACGCAGGGTCGGAGGCGTAAAGAATATTCCCATCGATGTGAGGATTATCTGCGCAACGAATGTCAACCTAAAGGATATGATAGAAGAAAAAACTTTCAGAGAGGATTTATATTACCGCCTGAGCGTTTTCGTAATCCAGCTGCCGCCGCTTAGGGAGCGAAAGGAAGACATCATTCCGCTGGCAGAAAATTTCCTGCATATACTCAACGAAAAGTACGATGAAAATAAAACTCTTGCGCCGGTAACCGTAGAAACCATGCTTAAACACCGCTGGCCGGGAAATATCAGAGAACTCCGAAATGTAATGGAAAGAATCTTTGTGATCAGCCGGGACAATCAACTCATATTTACACCGACACCAACGGCAAGATACGGCAACGAGGAAAGCAGCGAAGCCGAGTTTGCTCCCATCGAAGGCGCAGGTGACCTGCGGAGCTTCTCCGAGGCTGCGGAGCGCTGGTTCATAGAAAAGACGCTGAAGGAATGCGATGGCCATATGGTGGAGGCCGCAAAAAAACTGGGCATTCACCGCAGCGTACTTTATCGCAAACTGCACAAAGGAAAATAGAAAGAAAATAGAAAAGGGATTTAGAACGGGCGAAAAAGGAGAAAAGCGCGTTGCAAAATTAAGACAGGGCATGTCTTAAAATTGCAACGCGTTGTTTTTTTGCAACCAAAAATTTGCCGTACAAAGGGTACTGACTGCCGAAAAAGCGTAAAATTTCGTGTTTTTTCACATAGTTAAAATTTTGGCACGGCTTTTGCTATATATTGATGGCGTAAAGGATGCATCAAAAATAAAATCGAAGTTACAATAATAAAGGAAAGGATGAGAAATCATGGCAAACATTAAAAATGTACTTATCATGGGCGGAGGACTTATGGGCAAGAATATTGCTTTCGTGGTTTCCTCCGTAAAGGACTATGAAATTACCATTTACGACATCAACCAGGTAGATGTACCGGCAGGCATTCGCCAGAGCACAAAGCAGTTGGTGGAAAAAGGCATCGTAAGCGAAGAAGAACTTGCAGAAAGACTTTCCAGAATCCACTTTACCACAGATATCGACAGCGAGGGCATAAAGAATGCCGACCTTGTTATCGAAGCTGTATTTGAAAACATGGACTTAAAGCGCGAAACCTTTGCGAAACTGGAAGCACGCTGCAGACCGGATTGTATATTCTGCACAAACACTTCCGTAATGAGCCCAACGGAAATCAGCCGCGACCTGAAACATCGCGAACGCTTCTGCGGCACACACTTCTGGAATCCGGGCCACCTGATTCCGCTGGTAGAGGTTGTTAAGACCGATGCCACAACGGACGAAACTGCACAGACGGTGATGGATTTCATGACAAAAATCGGCAAGAAGCCTTGCCTTTGCAACAAGGATGTGCCGGGCTTCATCGCAAACCGTCTGCAACACGCCCTTTGGAGAGAAGCAATTTCAATTGTAGAACACGGAATCGCGGATGCGGCAACGGTTGACACCGCAATCAAGAACTCCTTCGGCCTTAGACTTCCGCAGCTTTCGGCAATGGAAAACGCAGACATGGTTGGCCTTGACCTTACCTACAATATTCACGAATATGTACTTCAATATATCGAAGACAGCCACGAACCGTCACCGCTGCTTGTAAAACTGAAAAACGAGGGCAAGCTGGGATTCAAGACTCACGAAGGCTTCCAGAAATGGACAGACGAGGAAATCCAAAAGACAAACGAAGACCTGAACACATACCTCATTCGTATGCTTTACGGCAAATAGCAAGTAAAACGCTTAGCTGATATGAACATAGGCGTTTGCAAATAGATTTGAAAGGAGAACAAAAATGTCAGATTTAAAAAACAAAAGAATCATCACCGCCGCAGTAACCGGCGCGTGGCCAAAGAAAGAAAACAACCCTAATGTTCCGATGACACCGGCAGAAATTTGCGAAGATGTATATGACTGCTGGAAAGCAGGCGCAGCAGTTGCTCACCTTCATATGAGAGATGACAACGGCAACGGAACAATGGATCACAACAAATTCCGCGAAACGGTGACCCTTATTAAGGAAAAGCATCCGGACTGCGACATCATCCTTAACCTCACAACTTCCGGCGACATTTACGCAACGGACGAAACGAGAGTAGAGCATGTAAAGGAACTTAAACCTGAAATGGCATCCTTTGACTGCGGTTCCATGAACTGGCTGAACACAGCGCTTTTCATCAACTCACCGAAGTTCTTGGAAATGTGCGGACAGCTTTTCCAGGAATGTAACACAAAGCCTGAAATCGAAGCCTTTGACCCGGGCATGATCGCAAATGCGGCATATTACCTGAAGAAGGGCGTAATCAAGGCTCCGCTTCACTTCCAGTTCTGCATGGGATGCGCAAACGGAATCCCGGGCAGCGTAAAGAACCTCCTCTTTATGAAGGAGACTGCTGATGAGCTTATCGGAAAAGGACAGTACACTTGGTCTTGCTTCGGCGTAGGTCACTCTGCAATGGAAATCATGTATGCGGCAATCGCTTTGGGTGGCAATATCCGTGTAGGCATGGAAGACAACGTTATGTACGCAAAGGGACAGCTTGCAGACAGCAACCGTCAGTTTGTTGAAAGAGCGGCTCGCGTAATCAGAGAGTACGGACTTGAAGTTGCTACTCCGGCAGAAGCAAGAGAAATCCTCGGTCTTACAAAAAAATAAAGTAAGCCCCGAAGGATAAAGACAGAAAAGGTAAAATAGGGAATTTTGGAAACAGGGAAACAGAGCCGCGCCGTAGCATTCCCTGTGCGGCACGGCTCAAATCGGCATTATATTTTAAGCAAATTTCATTGAAAGGAGAAAAACTCATGCCAAACCAAACACTAAACACACTGGACAAGGGTACTCCGTTATGGAGACTCTCCAAGAAGTTCCAGTACGCAGCGGACAGAATCATTCCGGACTCGCTTGTATTCTGCTTGATTCTGACTTTCGTAGTATTTATCGGATCCCTTATCTTCACGGATTCGAGCATCATTGACTTATGTACCTACTGGTTTGAAGGCCTGTGGACGCAAAACAGCTTCGCTTTCCAGATGGGTATCATGGTAGTAACCTGCGCAACCTGCGCTCAGGCACCACAGGTTAAAAGGGTAATGAACAAACTGGCAGCGAAGGCTCACACCCCTGCAGTTGCAATGATCATGCTGGTTATCTTCGGTATGGTAACCTCTTTCATCAACTGGGCATTCTGTACCGTAGTAGGAGCTATCTTCGCTATGTACCTTGCAAAGAATGTAAAGGGTATGCACTTCCCTCTGATGCTTGCAGTAATCTATACCTGCATGGTATTCGGACAGTGCCTTGGGCCAACAGCTTCCGTATATGCACTTCTTGCAACGGAAGGTCACTTCATGGTTGATACCCTCGGCGTTTTGTCCCAGGACATCACGGTTTACAACCCACACAATGTGATTATTTGGTCGATTTTCGCGCTGATTTTGCTCATCATCGCATTGACTACGAAACCGCCAAAGAGCGAAGTCGTTGAGCTGAAAACCCAGCTTGACGAAGAGGATGTAAACTACGATGTAGAGGAAAGAGAAACTCCTGCCGACAAGATGAACGGCAGCAGAATCATCATGTACACCATCGGTGTTGCCGGTATCGTAGTTATCGCAAGAGAGTTTATCACAAAAGGATTTATGGGTGCGCTTTCGATGAACCTGATCATATTCTTCTTCATCATTTGCAACTGCTTCCTTTATAAATCACCTAGAGCTTTCATCGAATCCTACAAATCGAACATGAGCATGGCTTGCGAAATCATCGTTCAGTTCCCGTTCTACGGCGGAATCATGGGCGTTATGCAGTCCTCCGGATTCGCAGAAGTAATCATCGCAGGAATCTGTAGCGTAGCAACCGCAAAGACATTACCGGTATTCTCATATCTGTCGGCTTGCGTTGTTAACCTGTTCATCCCGTCCCAAGGCGGACAGTGGATCGTACAAGGCCCGTTACTTATCGAAGCGGCTCAGCAGCTTGGCGCAAACAAGATCGATGTTATCAACGCATTTGTATACGGCGACGAATGTACAAACCTGCTTCAGCCTTTGTACCTCATCCCGATGCTTGCAGTTGTTAAGATGAAACTCAAAGACGCTTGGGGAATGTGCGCATTCGTATGTCTGTTCTGGGTAATCGTTGTAACACTCGGATACTTAATCGTTCCTACACTCGTTCCGTGGAACCCAGGCATCTAACATGACTTGGGGAGTAGGACTTATGTACTATCACTGCCCGAATTGCGGCAAAAAGTTCAAATACGCCCTTGACCTTATGGTTGAGTTCGGCGATGACTTTGGCAAATGCCCGGAATGCGGCACCATGGGTACATATGAATATGACGGCCCTCGCAGAAAGGACGACAAAGACTATTTTGAAGTAGAATAGAATAAAACCACCGCAAGGGCACAAGTTCGGCACCGCTTACTTGTGCCCTTGCCATACTTGGCATAGCTGAAAGGCGAGGAGGAGGAAAAAATGAGAGGTTTAAAAGGAAAGAACGCCATCGTAACCGGTGGGGCGAAGGGAATCGGTCTTGGGATCGCGGAAAGATTCGCAAAGGAAGGCGTGAATGTTTTTGTGGCGGATATCCTCGAAGACGAAGCGAAGATGCAGGCGGACAGACTGGAAAAAGCCTATGGGGTGAAAACCGAGGGTTACAAGGTTGACCTTAGAGATAACGACCAGATCGAAGCCATGATGGAGCATATGAACGAGAGCTTCGGCAGCATCGATATTTTGGTCTGCAACGCAGGGATAACGATTCACAACTGGGCGACGGACTATCCGATTGAAGATATAGACAAAGTTTTCGACCTGGATTTAAGAGGATATTATCTCTGCGCTCGGACAGCGGCGAGATACATGAAAAAGCAGGGAAAGGGAAATATCGTCATGATTTCCTCCGCAAATTCGGTTATCTATCACTCCAAACGCTCCCTTTACAATGTTTCCAAGGCGGCAACTGCCGGCATGGCGGGCACCTTGGGAGTAGAGCTGGCGCGTTTTGGCATTCGCGTCAACGCGGTGGGGCCGGGCTATGTGGCAACTGACCTTGTGAAAAACGGCGTGGCCAACGGAACCATAAAGATGGACAGAAACTTCGAGGTAATTCCGGAGAAGCGCTTCATCGAAGTGGAAGAAATCGCTTCGGTGGTGGCATTTCTTGCTTCGGAGGAATCCAGCGCCATCAACGGACAGAACATCTTGGCAGATTTGGGCTGGTCGAAAAACGCTCTTCCGGAAGATACGGACATGGAATAGGCGAAATTCGCTGAATTTCTATAAAAACAAAAGAAAACGAACGCCGCGGAGCGTGTATGACCGCAGGGCTCCTTTGCAGATTCGCAAATTTGCAGAGGACAAGCCCTGCGGTTTTTAAATGGCGGATTTAAGCGATAAAATCTCTGAGAAGAACCAGCAGCAGGTTATTATCATACAGGTCTTTTGCAAACACGGAGCCGGAAAACCACCCGGGAAGCTGCGCGCTCAGGGAAGGCACGAACAGCCCGCAAACAGGCAACAGCAGCGCCAGAAAGAGCAAAACATTGAAAATTCCGATTACTATGCCCAAAATCATCCCCAGCAGCCTGTCCGAAAATCCCACGAAACCGCCGCGATTTTTGTGGGAAAATAATTTTTGGATCAGGGTGGCGAGCAGACGAAGGGCAATAAATATAAAAAGGAAGCTCAAGATGGTTAGAAAGAGCCATGCCAGCTTTGAGGCTCCTTCGGTGATCAATGCACCGGCAAACCCGCCGTCTTCCGATGTGAACAGCGAAGGCAGCGCCTCATAGATTGAGGAGTTTTCCCAGCGATATGAAAGCCCCCGGGAAATTTTTCCTACGGCAAAATCGTGAATCGGCTGAATTTTAAGCAGATATACGGCCATATCGTCGCAGAAAAACCAGGCGACAGCCGCCGAAACAACGCCCTTTACAAGTCCCGTCAGCATGAGGGCAAGCCCCCTCCGCATGGAAACAAATATTGAAATTACGAAAATCGCCAGAATAAGCGCGTCCATTATCATAAGATCGACCTCTAAATACATATTATCTTAATATATTTTACTAAAAAAGGAGGCGCAAGGCAATGGGAAATCAATACGGCCCGTATGTCATGTATTTTTTGAGTAATCTTTTGCAAAAGCAAAGCAAAATAAATAATTTGGTCGCAGAGGATCGAAGAACGAGGGATTCCGGCGGCACCGGGCTGTTTGAAAGGGACGAAACGGCAAGCAACTGGCACAGAGAAGAAAAACTCGACCTTTTGGAAAGGTTTTGCCCTGAGGGGTATGAATGTGCTCAAAAATACGGGCATTTTATCATAGGCGAAAAGGACGGGAATAATTTTATAGGGATACCCGGCAGATTTATACGAAGTGAGCAGCCCGGGCAGGGAAGCACAGGCTTTACCCTTTGGCAGCCCCTTCGGGGCGGAGAACTTTTTTATGAGAACCTTGAAACGATTCCCGATGAGGCGGCAGAACGGATTTTTGGCTATTGGATAGCCTCCTTAAACGCAGAAACACTTGCAATTTCCGAGTTCTTATGATATCATCTATAGATGTATGGAAAAGTTTATGTTAGAAGCACTTAAAGAGGCAGAAAAAGCCGGTGCAAAAGGTGAAATACCCATCGGCGCGGTTATAGTCAAAGACGGCGAGATAATAGGCCGGGGGCATAACCTCACCGAAACCGAAAAAGACCCGACTGCTCATGCCGAAATTGTTGCAATAAGGCAGGCAGGAAAACAACTGGGAGAAACCCTGGGATGGCGCAGGCTTACCGGGTGCAGCATGTATGTGACCATAGAGCCTTGCAGTATGTGTGCGGGAGCCATCGTTTGGGCGCGGATAGAAAAACTTTATATCGGCGCTATGGATCCTAAGGCGGGAGGCTGCGGTTCGATATTTAATATTGTTCAGGAACAGAAACTAAACCATCAAGTTGAAGTATTTGAAATAGAAGAAGGTTCGA
>CAVJCN010000039.1:0-9488 GCA_963647945.1 Absicoccus sp.
TTGCTCTGCCATTCGGACCAAAGCCTCTTGGTTTCCTTGTAATCAGAAATCCCACACGGTACAATTCATTTACCGGAGCGGGTATTGGCTTTGCGTACATCTGCCACAGTGCTTTGGTGCAAAAGAGGATGCTTGACCGTGCAAAAATGGCTCTTACTCCGGAGGAGATCAAGAGCGACAAGGACATCATAATCAATTTTTTCGGTGATTTGGAAATCATCACACAAAACGGTATATGGAAAGAACAGAACTTCAACTCTCCCAAGAGCACCCGTGCCGTTGTTTTTGTCATGCTTCAGGGAAAACGAGCACATTCACCGCTTACGATAGCCGATGCACTCTATCCGGAGGACTCCGCCGACACAGACACTATAAACAAGAATATTCGTGGTTATATATACCGCTTTAGAAAATCGTTTGAGCTTATCAGCAAGCACAGATTGATAGAATACACCTCAAACGGTTATAAATTAAATTCTACCCTCAATATCAAAACCGATATTCACCAGTTTGAGACCATTTGGGAACAAGTCCAGCAGGATATTCCGATGACCCACAAAGTGCATCTGCTGAAACGGGCAATCAAGCTCTATAAAGGGGCAGTGTTTCAAACCGCCAGCGACGACCATTGGCTTGTCGGTATAGCGACAGAGTTCAAGATGAAATATATCAGCATGGTCAACGAGCTGCTGTCCATTCTTGTGAGCTATGAGGACTTCGATGGTGTTCATCATTTTGCCTTGAAGTCTCTCAAACTTGTTCCCGAAAATGTAAAGGCGCAGTATTGGCTTGTGTACGCCATGTATCATTCCGGTGCCGTTGAGATAGCAAAACGAGAAATCGGGCAAGCCAAGCTCCGGCTGACCGAGGACGAATATGCCACTCTCAAGAAATATATCATCAAAGACTGTTCGCTCCACGATTGCCTGCTTTTTGATGAATAATAGCCCCATTTGACTTCTGTGCGACTCTCATTTGACTTTCGTGCGACACCTCTTTTCGCCATTTGACTTCTATTTGACGCAAAAGAGGGCGAAACGACTTTCATTTGACCGCCGTGCGACTATCGAACTACTCCCGTAAGTTAGTTTCTAAGAGCGAAAGCTCGAAAAACTGACTTACGGGGGTTTTTATTTTGAACCAAAATACATTCCTTGCGAGGGGTGCTTTTGCAAAACGCAGAAGCGCCCCGTATTTTTTTATCCTTTTTCATAGGGTAAACGCTCCTCGTGGTCCTCCGAACTGAAATTTGACTGCAACCAAAATCAAATTTCAAAAATTCGGAGGAAACACAAATGGTAAACAAAAACAGCATTTACGCACTTAACAAGAAAAATCCCGATGCCATTGTCTACCCGGCAGCGGACGGAAAGCCGATATTCGTAACCCGTGAAGATTTCGCAAGCGAAGAAGAATTTCTCGCTTTCAAAAGGTGGTCAGATGAAGACTTCCACGAGGAAGAAAAGCTCGACCACAGAGAATCAAATCACATAGTTTCGGCAGACACGCTTTCAGAGGCAGCTCTCGCCACACCCGCCATTGATGTCGTTATGGTTCGGCAACATGAGCAGGCTGAAAACCGCAAAACGGCATCCGATATGGTCGTTAAGCTCAAAGACAAACTGACGGAAACGCAGTTCCGCAGACTTTGGATGTATGAAGCCGAGGGAAAGACTTTAGCCCAAATTGCAGAGCACGACGGCGTGGCAATTCTGAGCGTTTACGAGAGCATCGAGAGCGCCAAGAAAAAAATTTCTAAGAAATTTCCGAAAACCCCCTAAAAAACAGCCCCCAAAACGGCGTTAGGTGAAGGGACATAAATCTGAAGCTCCTTTCTCCATATCGGACGGTAACAGTTTAATCCCTGCCGATATGAGTGCTCTTTGACAATTTCATAGCTTTATCAGGTAACGAACTCTCTTGTAAGAGCTGAGCCGGAGGATACGCCAAGACCGCCGAAAGGTGCGAGCGAGAAAAATCAGCTTCGGAAAAGTCGGGTAGCTCCCGATTGGCGACGAGGACGGAGAGGTGCTACTCCCCACCAGGGATGGTCCGAGCGTGATAACAACCGTCGCAGGCTATCCGGTGAGAGGTCGTGTAAGTTAATCACGGGCGTAAAAGCGAGTGCCGACAGCGTAAGGCAGCCAGGATGAAGTATTAAGTATTAACCCATCAAATCATGGACGATGTACTATGTGTGTCTTCCATATTTGATATGCGGGGCGAGCTGCAAGATGCGGCTTGCCCTTTACATATCCGCAAGGAGTGTAGAAAGGATGCTTCTATATGAAAGACAAAAGAACTTATCGCCGTGGTGATATTTACCTTGTTGACCTCGGTAATCACTACGGCTCTGAACAAGGCGGCTGTAGACCCGTACTCTTAATCCAAAACAATGTAGGAAATTATTACGGTCCAACGCTTATCGTTGCTCCCATTACATCTCGGTATTTGAAAAAGGCAAATCAGCCTACCCATTTTGCCCTTGTAGGCGTTGATAATCTTGTCAGTCCGTCTGTCGTACTTACAGAGCAGATTCTAACCATTGACAAATCGAGGGTAATCAAGTTTATAGGTCGAATTTCCGACGAGCAGATGCGTTCCGTTGACAAGGCGATAAAAGTCAGCCTCGGAATTGAGACATAGGTGCTTGATTTCCTTCCCTCAGTATAAAAAGGAAATTTTCGGCTAATAATAAGTGTGAAAGGCGGTGCAAGTATGAAAGAGAGAACCCAGAGCCATAACGATTTGCTTGCTACCTTGGTTGACATTCGAGATGTCAAAATTGACCGTTCACTCTCTCTTGACGATAGAGTGAAATCCTATGTGGAGCAGGTAAAGAACCCCTATATGTTCAAAGTCGGCAGCACAGTCGTTCGTGTATCCTACGCCGACACCGACAGAACAATGAACGATAATTTCGTGAACATGATTGCGGCGATGTAATGGGAAATATTACATCGCCGTATTCTTCCCGACAAACTGGATTTTCGCAATCGAATAAACTATAATAATCACGGACAAAAAATCAGCGGAACTCCGTTTGTTTGACGGGCTTGACCCACAAATAAAAGGAGTGGCGTTACTATGCAAAAAATAAATGATAAGATTTATCGTGCCGCCATCTACCTAAGATTATCACAGGAAGATGGCGACATTTCTGTTTCCGATAAAAGCGAGAGCAACAGCATTTCGACCCAGCGTGACCTCATTCACGGCTATTTGCGGAAACAGCCCGACATTGAATTTGTCACAGAGTTTTGTGACGACGGTTATACCGGAACGAACTTCGACCGACCTGGGTTTGAAAAGATGATGACCGCCGTGCGTGAAAAGCGTGTGGACTGCATCGTTGTCAAAGACCTTTCCCGTTTTGGTCGTGATTATATCGAATCCGGCAAGTATATTCAAAAGATTTTCCCGATGCTCGGTATTCGCTTCATTGCTATCAACGACGGCTATGATTCTGCCGACACCGAAAATCATTCCAACGACTTCGTTCTTCCATTCAAGAACCTAATCAATGATTCCTATTGCCGAGACATTTCTATCAAGTCTCGCTCCAATTTAGATGTGAAGCGAAGAAAAGGCGAATTTGTAAACAGCTTTGCCGTATTCGGCTATATGCGTTCTCCCGATGATAAGCACCAGCTTATCGTGGATGAAGAAGCTGCTGCCATCGTGCGGAACATCTTCAACTGGAAACAGGAAGGCTGGAACGCCTTGCAGATTGCAAACCACTTGAACAAGCTGCACTTTCCGTCTCCGATGGAATATAAGAAAAAATGCGGTCAGAACTACCGCACGAGCTTCAAGACCAAGGCAAAGGCACAATGGAGTGCAGTCGCCGTTCTCCGTATCTTAAAGAACCCTGTTTACACTGGCGTTTTGGAGCAAGGTAAGACCACGACACCCAACTACAAGGTCAAGACAAGGATTATAAAGGACGAATCCAAGTGGGCAAGAGTTGAGAACGCTCACGAGGCAATCATTACCTCTGCTCAGTTTGAGCTTGTGCAGACCGTGCTCGGTATGGACACCTGCAGAGCAGAAAACAACGAGGAAATCTATCCGTTTTCCGGCTTGATTTACTGTGCCGACTGCGGAAACGCCATGATTCACCGCACAGCGACCGTCGGCGGCAAGAAGTATCAGTATTATATTTGCTCCGGCAACAAGCGTGACAAGGATAGCTGCACGACCCACAACATAAAGTGTGATTTGGTTGAGGCTGTAGTTCTTGCCACGGTGCAGGCGCATATAGCAATGGCAATCGACATTGATAATGCAATGAGCCGTGTGGAAGCCCTTGATTGGGAAAAGCGTGAGATTCGCAAAATTGACGCTCAAATATCCGCTATGGAGCTCGATACGGAGAAGTACCGCCAAATCAAATTAGAGCTATACGAGGATTTGAAAGGCGGCTTAATTTCCAAGGAAGAATACCATTCCTTCAAGGCAGATTACGATGTCCGCATCGACACCATCAAACAGCAGATTGGAGGTCTTGTGAGCCAACGCAAAGCTGTTGAGGGCGGTTTGACAAATGCCCAGGGGTGGTTTGCCCAGTTTCGTAAGTATGAAAACATCGAGAAACTGACCCGCTTGACGATAGTGAGCTTGATTGAGCGTATCGAAATCAACGAGAACAAGGACATTCATGTGAAGTTCAGACACGCAGACCAATTTGCCGCAGCTCTTGAATACCTGGAGATGCGGAAAAACCCGCAAAGCAAAATATTCGTGATGAAGGAGGCTGGCTGGAATGGCAAGAACATCCCGAAAACAGCAAGCAGTATCGCTCAGTCAGTCACATTCTGAGCATACAGAACTTTATAATGTGGCAATCTACGCCCGCCTGTCTGTTGAGGACAACGGCAAGGACTCGGATTCCATCGAAAGTCAGATTGCGTATCTGGAGAACTTTATTGCGGGCGACCCGACGATGCGAAAAGCGGCTGTGTTTATCGACAACGGTTTCACAGGCACAAACTTTATGCGACCCGAATTTCAGCGTATGATTGATGCTGCTCGTCTCGGAGAAATAAACTGCGTCGTTGTGAAAGACCTATCCCGTCTCGGCAGAAACTATGTTGAGACCGGAGAGTTTTTGGAAAAGGTCTGCCCGTTTATCGGTCTGCGTTTTATCGCCGTGAATGACAACTACGATTCCGAGGCAATTACAAACAATTCCGGACTGGCAGCTTCGCTTTCCAATATCATCAATGACTTTTATGCAAAAGATATTTCCCGAAAGGTCTTTTCCGCATTGAAAACCAAGATGGAAAACGGTGAGTATATCGGAGCGTGGGAAAAGTACGGCTATCTGAAAGACCCCGACAACAAGAACAAGCTGATTGTGAACCCCGAAACCGCCCCTGTCGTTAAGCAAATTTACTTATGGCGCAGCGAAGGCATGAGCTATATGGGTATCAACAGGAAACTCAACGAAATGGAGATACCGTCGCCCGGTCAGTACAAGGCTGACCGAGGTATTGTAACCAACAACAATCAGAAGAAACGCAAAATCCTCTGGAACAAGCACATTGTCACCGATATTCTAAAGGACATTACCTATATCGGGCACATGGCACAGCGCAAAACCACGCAATGTCTCTACAAAGGTATTCAGTATAGTCCTGTCAATGAGAACGACTGGGTTATCGCTCATAATACCCATGAACCTATCATTGAGCAGGAGCTTTTCGACAAGGTGCAGGGAATCAATCGTGCGACCGCAGAGAGAGCCAAGGCGAACAGCGGAAAGTACGCCTATCTCCCGAAAGAGAAAAATATCTACGGTGCAAAGCTCGTCTGTGCCGATTGCGGTGCAAGAATCAAGCTGCATCGCTCCATCAGCACAAAAAAGGATAAAGCGTATTTTACATTCCAATGCCCGACCTATATGGAGCACGGCAAGGCGGGCTGTTCCAGCAAGGCAAAAAGAAAAGCCGATATGGATGAAGCGGTATACCACGCTATCCGTGCTCAAATGGATGTGTTTATGGACTCCGCCTATATCATAAAGTCCCTGCTCGCACAGAAGCAGACTATAGGCAAGAGTCCGGCAAAGAAGAAAACCAAGATTTCCTTGAACAATAAGATAAATCATATCCGTTCCGTTATCTCTACTCTGTATGTGGACTTAAAGGACGGCTTGCTTGATGATGAAGAATATCTGATGCAAAAGGAAAAGTATCAAGCGCAATTAGCTGAGCTTGAACAGACTTTAGACGAGCTGACCCATGATGAAAAGGATACAGAGGAACAGCTCATCGGCACAAAGAAGTGGGCGGCGATTGTTGAAAAATATTCCGATGCAACCGAGCTGTCCGAGGGGATGCTAAACGCCTGTGTGGAGCTGATAAAGGTTCACGCAGACGGTTCGCTTGAAATCACATTCAACTATATGCAGGAGTTTAAGGAGCTTCTGGAAACAACAGAACGCTTGAAGAAGGAGGTGGCATAAATGCCGAAAGCAGTAGCGTTGTATTTAAGACTTTCCCAAGAAGATGTGGACATTCGGCGCAATGCCGCCAAGGACGAGAGCAACAGTATCTCAGCTCAACGCAGTCTTATCACAAAGCGCATTGAGGAAACTGCCGACCTCTGCAAGCTCCCTCGTATAGAGTTCTGCGATGACGGCTTCTCTGGCACGAATTTCTCCCGCCCCGATTTTCAGCGTATGATTGAGCTGACAAAGCAGGGTGAAATCGGCTGTATTGTTGTAAAGGATTTATCCCGCTTCGGTCGTGATTATCTTGAAGTGGGCGACTATCTGGAGCATATTTTCCCGTTCCTCGGTGTTCGCTTCATTTCCGTCAACGACCATTATGACAGCTCCAATCACGACGGGAAAACAGCGGGTATGGACATCACATTCCGCAATCTCGTCTACGATTATTACAGCAAAGACCTTTCCTCTAAGGTCAAGACGGCGATGCGCTCCAAGCAGGAAAAGGGTGAGTTCATTACCTGCTTTCCTTACGGCTACAAGCCGTCGCCGGAGAACAAGCACAAGATGGTGATTGACGAGCCTGCCGCAGAGATTGTCCGTGAGATTTTCGATGCTGTGATTGACGGCAAGACCACGAGCGAGATTGCCGCAAATCTTAATGCAAGGGGCATCCCGACACCACAGGAGTACAAGGGTGTCCGCCGCAAGGAAAAGACGGAACCGCAATGGACGCACCCTCGTATCGCCTATATGATTCGCAACATCAAATACACAGGCGTAATGACCAACCACACAAGGGAGAGCCGTTTCATTCGTGACAAAAATCAAAGGCGTGTTCCGATGAGCGAGTGGATCATTCATCCGGATGCACACGAGGCAATCATCCCTCGTGAGAAGTGGGAGCAGGCAAATGAAATGCTGCGCAATCCAAAGAAAGTGACCAAAGCGGTTCTTGACCAGCCCGACAGAGTTTATTATTGTGCTCATTGCGGCAGAAAGCTCCGCAAGACCTTCGGCGCAGACCAGTATTATAGCTGTGCGTCTGCTAAGTATCAGCATGACAGCGAGTGTTCCGGTATTCGTCTGAAACGGAGCGAAATGGAGGAAATCCTCATTGAAACATTGCGAGCACAAATTAACCTTGTGAAGCAGTCCGGTCAAGCTGTCAAGAAAGAAAAGGGTTCTCCGAGCGTGGAGTGCTACCGAGCCATCACGCAGGTCGATAAGGAGCTGGCACAGCTCCGAAACAGAAAACTGGAACGCTATGAGGCTTATCGCTCCGGCGAAATCAGCCGTGAGGATTTTATCAAGGTCAAAGACCAAATCACCTCGCAGGCGGATGAACTGACCGCTAAAAAAGAGCAGCTTGAAAAGGACTACCAAGCTCTGCTTCATGCCAAAGAACACGAGGCAGAAACAAAGGCAGAGGTCTCCCAAGCCGAAAAGGTTCTTGCCGACTTCGATGCGGGTCTTAGAGAGCATCTGTATGAAGCAATTGAGCAAGTAATCGTTACGAGCAACGAGCAAATTGAAATCAAATGGGTATTCGCAGATGTCTTTAATCAGAAGGAAGAAATCTGCTGATTTTGAGCAAAAAACGGCTTTGCCCCTATTATTACACAATCCCTCCCCCTAAATTGGGGGATTTTGGGAAAATTCAGAGAATCGAAAAAAGCCGAAAAACCGCATAAATACAGGGTTTTTCGGAGGTCAAAAATTTTTTTGCTTCTCTGTTGACACGAGCAGACGACCTCGGTCGCGTGGTGATCCCCAAGGAGATACGCCGCACCATGCGTATCCGCGAGGGCGACCCGTTGGAGATATACACCACACGGGACGGCGAGGTCATCTTCAAGAAGTATTCCCTCATCGGCGGGCTGGAGGAATTCGCCGCGCAATTCTGCGACACACTTAGCCGCAGCACCGATTTTTCTGCCGCCGTCACCGACCGTGACGCGGTGATCGCCATCTCCGGCGCGGGGAAAAAGGAGCTTCTGGGCAAATCCGTCTCGCCGGAGCTGGAGCAGATCATGGCGCAGCGCGGTCTGTACTGCGGCGAGGGCGTTGCCGTCACTGAGAGCAATGCCGCGTTCCGCGCTGCCGTGGCCGCGCCCATCCTCTGCGCGGGCGATGTCCTCGGTGCGGTGCTGTTTCTCTCGCCGGACGGACGGGCGGCGAGCGAGACAGAGTGCAAGCTCGCACAGACCGTCGCGGCCTTCCTCGGCAAACACATGGAGAGTTGAGCATAAGGCAAAAAATCGTTCTGCCCCGGCAGAACGATTTTTTAATGATCCTTTTTGGGATATGGCTTTGCACATAGCAACTACCTTCCAATGGCATATTCAAAATTTAACATCTTCTGTTCTCAGTATGTATTCGAAGAATGGTACGATCAGCTTGGAGGTGAAGCAAGTCCCCTTGTTGATGCTATCATTGACCGTATTGCACATGACAGCTATCAGATTAACATCACAAGCATTGATGCTGAGCATGACAGATCCATGCGTGAGGTGTATGGCTTAGATAAATCACTACGAGAGTAATACTCTCATTAAAGTGGCTCATTCCGTCTGGACAGGTGGCTCATGCCACACCGGACGGGCGGCTCTGCCGCACAAGAATATTCACGGCCAACTACCAATGGTCGAATGCTGTTCTCACTGAGATTATTACTCAGGCTGCATGCACCATCTTTCAGATAGTTCATCATGAACGAACGACAACCATTTGAATAGTTGATTGCTTTGATCAGCCTGTCTCCGGATTCCGGATGCAGCTGGTCAAGCCACAACAAAAAAGCCTCTATGACAGGTTTTTGATCCTTCAGACGGCGATGATAAATCTGTTTGAGCGATAATCCTTTTTCTCGATAAGAGCGTTCATACTCAAACAGCTTATTACAGTATAGGAATCCCTGGACTGCAGGATGGGTATAATCCTTTTCGTGACCTTTGGGTATTGCCCGCAGCCAATAGCGTCGTATGTGAGCCCAGCAACAACAACGCTGTGCCTCCGGCACTTTGTTGTATCC
>CAVJCN010000040.1:0-9399 GCA_963647945.1 Absicoccus sp.
GCCGGTAGCTTTGCTGACCAGGAAAAGTACCAGGGTACTTGCGGCCCAACCCGGGAATACTTCAAAAAGATAATTGGAAAGCCCCGAATAAAACCAAACTATGACAACGATCAATCCGGTTAAAATGCTGGCAACGGCACCCTTGTAATTGATTTTATTACCATACAGGCTGGCAATGACCGTTGGCCCGAAAGACGCTCCGAGTCCGGAAGCGGCGAACATGGCAACTGTATGAACACTTCCGCCGTTGAATGCCAGATAATACGCAAGCAGTGCAATAACCACCATTGCAATTTTTTCAATTTTTACAATTTTGCCTTCGTCCTCGATCTTAGCGAATTTTTTTACAACGCTGCCGCCCAGGGACGCTGTTGCAACGATTAAGTAAGCACAGACCGAAGAAAGGATTGCGGCCATAACGGCTGCTGCCATAATTGCGAATATGGCATCGTTAAAGTAAGTTTCCGACAATACCAGGAAAGTCTGTTCCGGGTCTGCGATATCGGAAAGCAGAGCTCTGCCGGCAAATCCTATCAGAGAAGCGCCGCCCAGCGCTGCGCAGCCCCAAATGGTTGCGATCAGACCTGCGTCTTTAATTTCCTGAGGATCCTTTATCGCAATCAAACCGGTCAGCGCGTGTACCATACCCGGGTACATAAAGCCGATGCCAAGGCCTCCAGAAATCAGAACAACAATTTGTATCGGATCTGTCATACCGTGGAGGAAATTAAAAAATTCCGGATCCAAAGAAGCAAGATTTTCCGCAAGAACGCCGAAACCGCCCATGTGTATAATTGCATAAAAAGGAACAAGCAAAAGTGCGACAAACATCAAAGCTCCCTGAAGAAGATTGCTCCAGCTGACAGCCATATATCCGCCGAGGAATGTATAGATAACCACGATGACCAGGCCGATCGTCACAGCGGTGGTAAAGTCAATGCCGAAGGCAGCCTGAATGAGTTTTCCGCAGCCGATTAGCTCGCCGGAGGAGTTGATAGTCATCAGAATAATGATGGAAATACCTGAAACCAGACCGATAAGCCCCTTCTTGTCGCCGGTTCTTTTCTCGAAAAATTCCACAACGGTTACAGAGTCATAACTTTCGGTGGCAATACGAAGGCGCTTTGCCAGGACAACCCAGTTAAAAAGTGAGCCGCCCATCCAGCCGATGAGCCACCAAATGGCTCCAAAGCCGTATGTAAACGCCAGGCCGGGCATTGCTAAAAGCATCCAGCCGCTGGTGGAAGAGGATTGGGTCGAGATACCGGCAATCCATTTGTTATTACCCCGTGCGGCGAGATTGTATTCCGCGTATGATTTTGCTTTTTTTGATGTATAAACGCCGATTCCCAGGAGAATGGCAAAATATAATACCAATACGATAATTTTAACTACCATGAGATCCTCCTACTTCTTTAAAAAATTTGCAAATGCAATCAGAAAGCCGCCCCAAAGCGGCGCAAAATAAATAATAAATTTTAATGCAATAGCCATATCCTATACCTCCGTGCTATTCAAATTCTTTTTTTATGACCGGAATTAAGGTGTTTAAAAGTGCGTTCCATGCGCATTCGCCCTTTTCCTTTGTTGCCAAAGTCGCTTTCCACAAACTTCCGCATGGAGTTGTGAAGCGCTGTTCAATCGGAAGTACATCGTAAAACACTTTATCTTCTACTTCGCCGTCTACGGCCCATTCCATATGAACTAACTCCGGTGCGATGTGCAGCATAATTGCGGTTTCAAACATTGCTGCGTGTTCCAGTCCCCAGCCGGGAAAGCCTTCCGGATAGAGCACCGCCATTGTTTCGTCATCGAAACTGTCAAAGGGAGTTTCCATGACAACCACCTTTATGCCCTGCAGTGTGCCCCGCTCAGTTGCGCGATAGGCTGCTTCGTACAGAAAGTTTGAGTTCTCCATGTGCCAGTTAAAAACCACAATTTTCTTAAAACCGTGGCGGATAAATTCACGCAAAATATCCTCCACTTGATGAACCAATGTAATGCCGGTTACGGATGTGGTGCCGACAAAGGTTTGCCCTCCGCCGCTCTGAGGTCTGGAATAGGTGCCATATGAAACCGGCGGGGCCACGATCATATTTGTGCTTTCGGCGATTTCGGCACATAACTGTGTAGGAATAAGGGTGTCGGTTATTAAGGGAAGATGACATCCGTGTTGCTCGATAGAGCCGACAGGGAGCATTACCCCCATGTCCTTTTCGACAGCCTCTTGAACCTCCGGCCATGTCATTTCCCACATTTTTTTTGTTCTCATAAATTTTCCTCCTTTATATGCGTCAAGACTAAAGAACTATGCATAATTATTAACAATATTGCATAAAAATTAAAATATGGGGGTATTATAGCACCCGCCAAAGCAAAAATCAAGAGAAAATATAAATTTTATTGAATATTTATACAATAGCTAAGACTTAAACCTCTGTGAAGAAGGAAAGAATCAATGAAGAGGGGGTGACGCATCATAAAGTAGCCGACAGGTCGATTGTTTTTTCTGCGATTCTTGACGCAAGGTGCTTGTTGTGGGTGACGGCGATAAGAGCCATGTTACGCTTTTCGGCTTCGCTAAGCAGCAAATTCCAAAGCTGGGCCTGGGTTATCACATCCAGCATGGTGCTTATTTCATCGCAGATCAGGTACTCTGCGCCGCTTATCAGCGCCCTTGCTACGCAAAATCTCTGCAATTCGCCTCCGGAAAGCTCCCGGGGAAAGCGGGAAAGCCAGGCTCTTTCAATGCCGAAAGCATCGAGAATATCATCGTCAATTTGCCCGCTTTCTTCAAGGACGCGGCCAAGCCGCCAGCGGGGATTTATCGCCTTTTCGGGGTGCTGATAGATGAGCTGTACCGGACAAACTCCTTTTTTCGGCAGAGGTTTCCCATCTAACAAAATCTCCCCGGCGGTGGGTTTTAGATATCCAGAAAGCAGCATGGCAAGGGTGGTTTTGCCATAGCCGCTGGGAGCAAAAATCGCAAGCCGAGCCCCATTTTCCACGGTCAGACTTCTGTTTTCCAGGATCCATGGACTTTTTCGATCGTATCTGAAATAAATATTTTTTGCTTCAAGTGGCATGACAGCACCTCACTTCTCCCCCTCGGATCTCACGGACAGGGGGTATTTTGTTTTCGCACTCCGGACTTACAAAAGGGCAGCGGGGAGCAAACAGGCAGCCTTTTGGGAGATTCCCTGCATAAGGCTGAGTCCCGGGAATCGGCGCAAAATCGTTTTGGGGCAAGGCTCTCCAAAGTGCCTTAGAATAGGGATGACGGAGCATCTCAGGGCCGGATTTGAAGTCCGAAGCCGGGGCGGTTTCCACCGTGGTTCCGGCATAGAACACGGCAACTCTGTCTGCAAATTCAAAGGCAAGGTCGATATCGTGGGTGATGAGAATGATGGCTTTTCCCGCATCTGCAAGTTCCCGAAACATTTGCAGGGCTTCCAATGCCTGATCCAGGCTCATTCCCGGAGTGGGCTCGTCCGCAATGATGAGCTCCGCTTCCGTAATAAGGGCCGTGGACACCAGCACCCGCCTTGCCATTCCCCCCGAAAGCTGGAAAGGATAAAGCTGCTCCGTATTCTTCGGAAGACTGAACCGCTCAAAGAGTTTTCTGCGCTTCTCGGTAGATTTAGCCGTAAAGTGCCCATCAACCTGGGGGCCTATCTTCATCAGGGGATCGAGATAAGCCACCGACTGGGGAACCAAAGCAATTTCGGTTCCCCGCAGCTGTTTTTGCAGCTCCGGGGTGAGTTCCCGCCCTTTATAATGTAAATGTCCTTGCACCGTCGCATTCTCGGGAAGAATGCCTAAAATAGCCGAGGCAAGCAGGCTCTTTCCGGAACCTGATGAACCGGCGATCGCCACAATTTCCCCCGGACATACTGTAAGATGCAGGTCGGAGATTACCTTTAGGTTTTTCTGTTCCAGACCATGTTCATACATGCGGAAAGAAACCGACAGATCATGTATTTCGAGTAATGTTTCGTTCTTTTGTTCCATTTTTATGCTCCTTGCTCTTGCTCTTGCTCTTCCTCTTTGCTCCTTGCTCTCCCTATTCCTGCGCGCTGTAAGGGTCAAGGATCATCTTAAGCGAATCTCCCAGCTTGTCTATAATGAGAACCAGCAGCACCAGCGTCAGTCCCGGAAGCACCGCGCTCCACCACATTCCCGCAGACAGATAGCGCATACTCTCCGATAAAATAATTCCGATTGCCGCCTGCTCCGGTGCCAAACCGAAGCCCAGGAAGGAAATCGAGGCTTCGTGCAAAATCGCGTGGGGGAAGAGCAACACAAGACCTACGATGAACTGTGGAAGTAAATGAGGCAAAAGGTGATTTCGCAAGATCCAACCGGTGGATTTTCCCAGTTTGCGGGAAACGGCGATGTATTGCTCATTCCGAAGCTGCAGGACTTCACCACGAATCAGCCGGGCAAGACTGCACCAGTGGGTCGCGGCGATGCCCACCAGCAGCCCTTTCAGGCCTCGGCCAAGCACAAAGGAAATCAGTATAATCAAAATCGTATGGGGCACGCTCATCACAAGGTCTATACACCAGTTTATCACGGCATCTGCCCGCTTTGACCCGGAAGCCGCCGCGATCCCCACGAATACCGCAATTACGGCACTGATGAGGGAAGCGACCATGCCTACCGTGATACTTACGGAAAGCCCCTTTAGCGTCCGCAGGAACAAATCCCGCCCCAGAGAGTCCGTGCCGAAAATATGTTCCGCCGAGGGCGCAAGGTTTGCGCTCATAAAATCACCCTCGATGGACTCCTCGGGAATCAAAATCCCGCAGGCATAGACGAAAATAAGTATCAGAGAAATCACAAGGGCGAGAATCAAAAGCTCCTTTCGCCTGTTTAATTTAAAATGCGGTTTTTTCATGGGCATTTTCATAGGCATTTTCATGGGCGCACCTCCCTTATCTTAGGATCAACGACCCCGTAAAGCAGGTTTGCGATCATATTGCCTACGCATACAAAGAGAGCCGAGAAAAGAGTTATGCCAAGGAGCAGGGGAACATCTCCCCCAAGACCTGCCGCCGCAGCGGCGCTCCCAAGCCCCGGGTAGCTGAACACATTTTCAGCCATCACCGAGCCGCCGAAAAGCTCCGCAAAGGAGGCAAATTGCAGGCTCAGAGCCGGAAGCAATATGTTCCGGAGTCCGTGACGGCGCAGTATGATTTTCGGGCTTTCCCCCCTTGCCTTTGCAAACAAAACATAGTCGCTACTCAGAACATCGATCAGCTTTTGCCTCGTATGCAGGGCGATATTTGCAAAGGATGTAAGGCTCAGGGTAAGAGCCGGAAGCGCAAGATGGTACAGCTTTTGCAACAGGGTCACATCATCGCTTTTTACCCCGATGGGCGAATAAAATCCGATAGGAAACCAGCCCAGCTTCACGCTGAAAATGAGCAGAAGCAGCAGCCCCAGCCAAAAGGTGGGAACAGAGCTGAGAACATAACAGACTTTTTTAAGTATTTTATCCTGCCACTTACCTCGATGCATACCCATAATGCAGCCAAGCCCGAAGCCGAGGACGCCGGCAAGGAGCCAGGCGGAAAACATCAATGCCAGGGAACTCACAAAGCGTTCTGCGATGATATCCGCCACCGGCCTGCGATAGATGGAGGACTGTCCCAAATCTCCCTTCAAAACCTCTGAAAGCCATGATAAATAACGCTGCACCGGAGGCTCATCTACACCCCAGTATTCTGTAATTGCCGCCCGCTGTTCGGGGGATACCGCCGTGCCAAGCCCTGATATATACTGCTGCACCGGGTCGGTGGGAGAAGCGCATACGAGGGCGAAGGCGATTATGCTCACGGCAAAAAGAAGCGACAGGATTTTGATGCCGTTACGAAAAAAGATATGAGAAAGTCGCTTTATCGCTTTATTTCTTGCTTCATTTCTTGTTTTGCTCTTTGTTTCGCTCGTTGCTTTGCTTCTCGCTTCGCTCATCAGGGTTACTCACTCCAAGTCCATTCGTTTAAATTTTGTATCAGAGAAAATCCGTGACCGTGACCGTGAATCGGCTGGTTGCCAATAGAAAGCCCATCTCGGACATAGGTTACATGGTCAAGGTTAACGATCCATACCCAGGGACATTCTCCCTGCATGGCGGTACCCGTTTGCCCATCCCACTGGACTTTTTGCCAGTTTTCGTTGGCTTCCTCCGGCGTAAGGGCGGTCATGGCAGCTTCCAGGTAACTATCGGTTCTGTCGCTGACATAACCTTCGGGGTTATAGTAATCGTCAAGGAGTGCGCCTCCCGAGCGATACAGATAATATGTTTCGCCGGGATTAGCGGAGCCCCAGCCCATGAGCACCGCTTCGGAAAACATGAGCCTTGAAATTTCATCCCAGCTCCTACCCTCCACGGTTACCTTTATGCCAATTGCTTCCAGCTGTTGCGCTGCGGCCATTCCAACGGCTTGCCGTACCGAATCTCCCGCAGGATAAAGGCAGCGGAATTCCGCTTTCAAACCGTTTTTCTCAACGATTCCGTCACCGTCCGTGTCCTTCCATCCTGCATCGGCAAGCAATTTTTTTGAGTATTCTATATCGGTTTCGATCTTTACATCCGGGTTATTCCAGGGCATACCATCGTTTTCGGAGTATGCGGGCCTGCCAAAGCCGTTCAGAACCGTGTCTGCTATTTGCTGACGGTCGATGGCATAGGCGATAGCTTGGCGGATTTCAAGGTTGCAGGTTACATTGTTACCGATGGGAGCGCCGCTTTCCGTGGTTTTTCCGGTATCGGGCTCAACCGGCAGCGTAAAGCCACGGTTGTCCGCCGCAGTAAGGGCTTCCACATGATATCCGCTGACCTCCGTATTTCCCAGAGTCGCGCCGGAATATGCCACATCCACCTTACCTGCCTGTACCGCCGCTAAAGCCGCGTCCTCCGACATAAATACGACAGTCACGCTCTTGATTGACGGCTTTTTTCCGTAATAGTCTTCATTTGCCGTGAAAAGGATCTGCTCCTGGGAAGTCCATTCCACAAATTTGTAAGGCCCTGAGCCGATAGGGTTTCTGCCGTAATTTTCATCGTAGGCATGTTCCGGCACAATTCCCACGGAGGCAAGGGTGTTGAGCAAAATGGAAGTGGGCCTCGAAAGCCTGATTATTACCGTAGAATCATCGTCTGCCGAAACACTTTCCACAAAGGTAAGGTCAACCGAGCTCTTAGCCTCCTTTGCTTTTTGCAGGGTAAAAGCCACATCCTCTGCGGTTACTTTTTCACCGTCAGTGAAATATGCATCGTCGCGGAGCGTAAATGTCCAGGTAAGCCCGTCCTCCGACAGGAAATAGTCCGTGGCAAGGTCGTTCTCAAAAGCAAGCTTGGAATTATATTTTATGAGGGTGCTTTGGACGATGGGGGAGTTGCCGTGCCCCCAGCCCTGAATCGGGTCGAGGCTATCCGGCTCTGAGCCCACCGCAATCACCACACTGTCCTTTTGAACGCTCATGGCATCTGCTGCGCTGCCGCAGCCTGTGGCACTAACCGCAAGCAAGAGGGCAAGGAAAAGTGCGAGAGCTTTTTTCGTTTTCATATTCATAGGCACTCCGTTCTAATTTTCTTTTGTTTCAGGTGAAATCTCAGGCAAAACCTCAGGTGAAATTTCAGACAAAACCTCAGACAAAACCGCTTCAATGGAAAGACCCTTTTCCTCTGCGATGCGGGAAATGTCATCGTACTCGTATTTTCTGTGTTCCGTACCGTAGCCCGAAGAAATCTTGCAGCGAACCGGCCCGTAAGGGGTTTCGACCTTTTCCGTGCGGCGGTCAAGAACATAGCGGCGAAGTAAATTTTCCCGAATGCCGATGGTGCTGGTATGCTTAAAAATTGCCGAAATGATTTCCGGCTTGTGGGCTTCCCGGCACATCGCGCAGAGCATAACCCCGGGGCGGGATTTTTTCATTCCGATGGGAACCGTATAAACATCCAGCGCCCCGGCTTCAAAAAGCCTTTCTGTGGCAAATCCGATGGCCTCGCCGGTCATATCGTCGATGTTGCAGCTAAGCTGGCAAACTATATCTTCATCTTCATTTTTGTTTTCGGTTTCACCTGTTTCAGTGGCGGCCCTTCCCTCCGCCCCTGCGGGGGCTGTGCTTTTCGGGAGCTCGCTTTCGCCTAAAATCACCCGCACACAGTTTGCCGCCTCAAAATCCTTTTTTCCCATGCCGTAGCCAACAGCCTTTGGTTTCATCACAGGCATAGCGCCGAAGCGGGTGGCAAAATGTTTCAGCAGCGCCGCCCCGGTAGGAGTGCAAAGCTCACCCTGTATGTCACCGCCGTAAATGGGGATATCCTTGAGAATATATGCCGTTGCAGGGGCGGGAACCGGAAGGATTCCGTGGGCGCATTTTACCTTGCCGCTGCCTACATGAATAGGGGAAACCACAATTTCGTCCGCCGCCAATCTTTCCATCAACAGGCAAACCGCCGTAACATCGGCAATGGCATCCATAGTTCCCACCTCGTGGAAGTGGATTTCAGTTACAGGAAGGCCGTGAGCGTGGCTTTCCGCCTCAGCGATCAGATTGTAAACTGCCATAACATCTGCCTTTACCTTTGCCGAAAGGGGCAGATGCTCGCACACGATATGCCGGATGTCCGCAAGCCCGCTATGGGAGTGGTGATGATGCGAATGTTCATGATCGTGCTCGTGGCAATGCTCGTGTTCGTGGTCATGCTCGTGGTGGTGGTGATGGTCGCAGCTTTCCTCTTCTTCGCCGTTTACCGTTACAACCATTCCGGTTCCGGTAATTCCGCACTTTTCTGCGGGCTCTGCCCTGTAAACCACACCGGGGATTCCCAGAGCATTCAGCTCGTTAATAAATTTTTCCTTATCAGGAAGTAGCTCCAGCAAAGCCGCAGAGAGCATATCTCCCGCCGCCCCCATTCCGCAGTCAATATATAAAGTCTTCATTTTTCTTACCTTTAATCAGCCTTTCTGTTTTTTATCAGGCTTTCTGCCAGCCTTTCTATGTAATACTATTTGCATTTTTCTATATTCGGGTGATTTATCATATTCGCAAGGTAGCCCGCCCCGAAACCGTTGTCGATGTTCACCACCGAAACCCCGCTGGCGCAGGAATTTAGCATGGACAGCAACGCCGAAAGCCCGTGAAAGGAAGCTCCGTAGCCCACGCTGGTGGGAACCGCAATAACCGGACAGTCCGCAAGTCCCCCGAGGACGCTTGCCAGCGCCCCCTCCATGCCCGCTATGGCGATGATGACGCTTGCATCCATTATGTCGTCAAGATGGGAAAGGGTTCTGTGAAGCCCTGCAACTCCAACATCGTAGAGCCTGACAACCTGGTTTCCGTGGACGATAGCCGTGCCAGCCGCTTCCTCCGCAACGGGAATGTCGC
>CAVJCN010000041.1:0-9378 GCA_963647945.1 Absicoccus sp.
CTACAATGAGAAACTTCCTCGGTGTAGACTCCAGCTACATTCCGTATGCAATCCTGAACTGGGTTAACCCGATCGTATCCGTATTCTTCGGATATACCGGAATCACCATGACGAAGCTCACAGACGAAGAGTATGCGAAGATTCTGGAAGAAAGAGAAGCAGAAAAGGCTGCGGCTCTCAAGGCTCTCGAAGCTTAATTGATTCATTCATTCAAAGGATAAATAAAGAAACACCGGCCCTCGGCAAAATGCCGAGGGTCTTGCTTTTCTCCCGCAAACCCGAAAGTTTCGTTTCGCTTCTGTCGTGTCTTGGGTATCTTTTGACCGGTTTTCTCGCATAATAATATTATTGCAATTATCAGAAGATGAATCTGAAAGGTTCCGAAAGAATCAGAAAGAATCAGAAAGGTTCCGGAAGAATCCGAAAAAATCAGAAAGGTTCCGGAAGAATCCGAAAAAATCTGAAGGAATTTAAGTCTGCAAATATATGTGACTGTGAGGATATCCCGTGACAGAAAGTTTTTTCATAGATTTAGGACAAGGTCTGGCGGCTTTTTCCGGACGAGTGCTAAGGATTTTTTTGCCGCTTATAATGGGACTGGCTTTTGCTTTTCTTTTGAACGGGCCCGTTTCCTATCTGGAGAAAAGGCTAAAAAGCCGCGGCATTGCTATTCTCATTACTTATGCCTGCGCCTTTGGGGCTGTTGGTGCCCTTGCCTATGGCTTTATAATCCTTATAGTGGGCTCCTTTCCCAGCGGAAGTTTTTCGGAAACGGCAGATTACATCAAAAATTATTGCGGCGAGGCGATTGATTCGACCTGTGATATACTTTCGGATTATATACCCGGTTTTTCGGAGATTGGACGGCAGGAAATATTGAATATGCTGCAAAGCCGTCTTTCCGGCAGCCTATCTGTCAGCAATTTGATGGGCATGGCTCATTCCGTTGCGGAAAGCCTCGTAACAGGTTTTGTTGCTCTGGTGGCATCTATTTACCTGCTCAAAGACAAGGAATTTTTTCTGATACTGTGGGGCAGATTTCTTTCTCTTACAATGACCCAGAAGGCCCACGGGATTGTCTGTGAAACCGCTTCGGAAATCGGCAAAGTCCTCTCCACATTTATAAAGGCTGCCCTACTGGACAGCCTCATGGTCAGTTTTCTGTCGGCGCTGGCGCTTAGCCTGCTCCGGGTAAGTTATGCGCCTCTAATAGGCATTATTGCAGGACTTCTTAATATAATTCCCTATTTCGGGCCGGTACTGGGAACCATTCCTGCTTTTTTCGCCGCATTTTTTTCCGGAGGTATTTTCCGTGCCGCCGCCGCGGCGTTAGCGCTGGTCATCGTCCAGCAAATCGATTCAAACTACATCTACCCCAAAATAGTGGGGGAAGCCACTGGTCTGCACCCCCTCTTTGTCCTGCTTTCCGTAAGCGTCATGGGATATCTTTGGGGTATTATCGGAATGCTGCTGGCGGTTCCTGTCGCCGGCATTGCCGCCGTGTTCATTCGGCGCTGGAGCTATTCAAAAGCCTAAGCAATATTAGCTTAGGCAAATGTAATTACCGTTCCCGTCTTTCCCTCCATCGCGTCCATTGCCTTATCGAGGGAAGTGATTATCGCTTTTTTGTCAGGGTTTGCCCGAACAAATTTCATGGCAGCCTGCACCTTAGGCAGCATTGAGCCTGGTGCAAACTGACCCTCTTCACAGTAGTTTGCCGCTTCTGCAAGAGTCAGCTTTGACAAATTTCGCTGATCCGGCTTATTGAAATTTATTGCAACCTTTTCCACTTCGGTTAAAATCATCAGCGTATCTGCCTGCACTTCCTCGGCAAGGAGCTCCGCCGCAAAATCTTTATCGATTACCGCCGCAACGCCTTCAAGGCTGCCGTCGGGATTTTCCGCCACCGGGATCCCGCCGCCGCCGCAGGCGATTACAATTGTAGAATCCCAAAGCTGTTTTATTGGGCCTATTTCAACGATTTTTCTCGGAAGCGGCGAGGCTACCACTCTTCTCCAGCCTCTGCCTGCGTCTTCCCGCATCGTGTAGTTCTTTTCGGCCTCCAGAATTTTTGCCTCTTCCTCCGTATAGAACGGCCCTATCGGCTTTGTAGGGTTTGCAAAGGCGGGATCTGTCTTTTCGACGATTATCTGGGTTGCTATCGTTACCACCGGAATGTTTTTGTTTCGGCGGCTCAAGGCATATTTCAGTGCCTGCTGAATGTGATAGCCGATGTAGCCCTGGGACATGGCGCCGCAAACATCGAAGGGCATTGCCGGCGTTACATCCTTTGCGGTTTCCGAAGCAAGGAGTATCCTCCCCACCTGGGGCCCGTTTCCGTGAACCACCGCGACCTCATAGCCTTTGTCTGACAATTCTGCGATTTTCTCACAGGTATTTTTTACGACAGCAAGCTGAGCTTCAGCGGTGGGCTCTGCTTTATCGGATTGCAGCGCGTTTCCCCCAAGCGCCACAACAATTTTTTCTGACATTTTGTTCCCCCTTTTATCTCCTATAAATCCTTTCCCCTTTTAACTTTTACAAATCTACTTTTACAGATCCTCTCTGTTTACAGGGCAAGACATACAGCGCGGGCCGCCTCTGCCCCTTGAAAGCTCCGCAGAAGGAACGGTGAGAACCTTGATTCCTTTTTGGTCGAGAAGATCGTTTGTTACATAGTTTCTTTCGTATGTTACCACCGTACCCGGCGCAATGCACAGGGTGTTTGAACCATCGTTCCATTGTTCCCTCTGGGCGGCAAGAAGATCTCCCCCGCCGCAGCGGATAAGATCAACCGCAGGGACTTTAAGCTCCAGTGCAAGAATCTTATGAAGCTCGTCTTTGAGAGAGTCGAATTTGAGTTCGCCCTTTGCGTTCAGCGTAATCTCATAAACCCCGAGAGGCCCCTCAATTTCAGGATGAATTGTGAATTTATCATAGTCTACCATTGTGAATACCGTATCAAGATGCATGAAAGCCCTGGATTTAGGAATGTCGAAGGCAAGGACTTTCTTGAAGTCGCCGCCCTGTAAAAGATTCCTTGCAAAGTGCTCAAGACCCGAAACCGTGGTTCTCTGGGAAAGGCCCACCGCAACGATGTCCTTTGAAAGCACCAGCACATCTCCCCCTTCGATGGAATATGTGTCCGTAAGGTCGTACCACTGTTTGTTTTCCTCGGTGGCAAAATCCCGATTGTACTTATATATATATCGCAAAATCAGCGACTCCCGCCTTCTGGCATCCGTGTGCATATGGTGAATGTTGATTCCATCGCCTACGCAGGCTCCCGGGTCGCGGGTGAAGTAAAGGTTAGGCATCGGGTCGGATACAAATGGATAGTCATCGTTAACCAAATCCATTAAGGAAGTGGCATCCTTTGTCTTTACCTCTTCACGCTTGATGCCTGCTATCACTTTTGCTATCATTTCTGCCGGTGCCATGTCCAAAAGATAGGTTGTCATAGCGCTTCGCAAGCCCTTGGAGTTAATTTTGCTGAGGTTCAGAAATTCGTTGACAAACTGGATCTGAATCTCAGGGTTTGCCATGGCTTTTGCGGCTTCTGTCACATAGTAAACTACCTCGACTCCGTTATCTCTTAGGGTCTGTGCAAATTTGTCATGCTCTTCCCGGGCAACTTTCAGGTATGGGATATCGTCAAACAGCAGTCTTTCTATTGTTGCAGGGGTCAGCGCTTCCAGCTCCTCTCCCGGTCTGTGCAGCAGCACCTTGTTTAATTTCCCTATTTCGGAAAAATTATGGATTCCTGTATGCATTTTTTCTCCTTTCAGCGGCCAACACAGGGTGTCAGCCAATAGTTGCAACCATTACGGCTTTAATTGTGTGCATTCTGTTTTCTGCCTCATCGAAAACCTTTGAATGTCTTGACAAGAATACTTCGTCAGTTACCTCTCGGATATCGTAGCCCAGTTCTTTCTGCTCCGCTGCCATTGCAGTGTCAAAATTGTGGAAAGAAGGCAGGCAGTGAAGGAATATAACGCCGCTGTTCTCCGTTTTTGCCAGCATTTCCTCTGTGACTTTAAAAGGTGTGAGCAGCTTGATCCTTTCCGGAATCTGATCTTCTTCGCCCATGGAAGCCCAAATGTCCGTGTAGAGAACATCCGCCCCCTTCAGGCACGACTCATCCGAGGAAACTTCGATAACCCCGCCGGTGTGTTCCGCAACTTTTCTTGCTTCCCCGAGTACCGTTTGGTCAATTTGCTCCGCCAGTTCCCTTGGGCCATATAAAGTGAAATGCATTCCCATCTTCGCGCAGCCCTGCATCCAAGCGTAGGCCATGTTGTTTCTGATATCTCCGCAGAATATGATTTTGACCTTGCTGAGGGGTTTTGGAATATGCTCTTCTATTGTAAGCATATCGGCGAGGATCTGTGTCGGATGGTCAACATCGGTTAAGCCGTTCCATACAGGCACCCCTGCGTTTGCCGCAAGTTCCCGAACAACGGATTGTTTATATCCTCTGTATTCAATGCCGTCATAAAATCTCCCCAAAACCTTGGCTGTGTCGGCGATGGTTTCTTTCTTGCCCATCTGGGAGCTCTTGCTGTCAAGAAAAGTCACATGGGCACCTTCATCAAGAGCCGCAACTTCAAAGGCGCATCTTGTTCTTGTGGAAGTCTTTTCAAATAAAAGGACGATGTTTTTCCCCTTTAAAATTTCGTTGCGAATACCTGCTCTTTTCTTGGCTTTAAGGTCGTGGGCCAGGTCAAGCATATATCTGATCTCTTCCGGGGTAAAATCCATCAGCGTCAAGAAATTTCTTCCCTTTAAGTTTACTGACATTTTTAATTCTCCTTTTGCTTTATAATATGTAGTCACAATATGTAATCGCAAACCAAATAAAAAATAAAAAATCAGTAACCTTTATGCTTAAAATATTACTATACGGTGTGGTTTTTTAAAGTACCAGATATGATTCTTTTTTGTGTGCCAGAATTTCTTGTCGCTTGCAGAAAACCGCTTTACCGTGAGGATAGCTTATCCCTTTCGGCCTCAAGTGTTTCCCTCAGAATTTCAATGCCTTTTTCGATGCGCTCCTCTGTTTCAAAGGAATAATTAATGCGAATGTGTTCCCGTCCGCCGTTTTTATTTGGGAAAAATACATATCCCGGAATAAGGGCAAGTCCTCTTTTGTAGGCAGCATTGGCAAACTCCTTGCTGTCCAGTCCCCGGGGCAGGGCGCACCAGATATATACGCCGCCGCCAGGTCTGCGGTAGCTGATTCCAAGCTCTTTCATTTCGTCAAGTCCGCGGCAGAGGATTGCCTGCTTTCTTGCATAGTTTTCCCTAAATGCTTCTAATATACTATAATAACTTCCGTCACTTAAATATTTGGCAAGTAATTTTTGAGATGTCCAGTCCACCGACATCATTCTTACGGACACCAGATAGCTCAGGCTCTCGATAATCTTTCTGTCAGCCACAACGAAAGCCAGCGAAAGTCCCGGCACAAAAGAAAATGAAAATGAATAGATATAGATAACATTTCCGGTTCTGTCAAAGGCCTTTATCGGAGGAAGTTTCATTCCCTCGTATGCCAGTTCTGAGGTCGCGTCCTCTTCAATTACCGGAATGCGGTACTCATTGGAAATTTCAACGATTTTTTTCCTTCTTTCCAGGGGCAGAATAGCCCCCGTAGGGTCTTTAAAGCCGGAATTAACATAAATCAGCCTCGGTTTTTTCTTAATCACCATCCTGCAAAGGGCATCGCAGTCAATTCCCTCCTCATCAAGGGGAATCGTAGCGATGTGGGCCCCTGCCAATTCCATCGCTCTGTAGGCATCCGGAGATACCACCTCTTCCATAATAACGGTGTCCCCGGGTTTTACCAAAAGTGTTACCAGGAAATCCAGCGCCTGATTCGTTTCACTTAAAATCTGAATCTGTCCCGGGGTCGCCTTGATGCCTTTTGTGCTAAGAAACGAAACCAACTGCTGCCGTAAGACCTTGTCCCCCTTGTATGGGCTGTAAAAATACTGTGTCTTTGCCTCCTCAGAAACCATCGCCGAAATGTCTTCGGCAAGTTTTTTCTTGTCGTATATTCCGGGGCAGGCAAGGCCGCTTCCCATAGAAATTTTCTCTCTGTCCCAAAATCGCTGAAAAAGGTCGTCAAAGGTGACCTCCATATCAAGATATTTTTCGTTGATCTCCGACTGCCAGTTTACTTTTTTTGCCCTTTTGCCTTTGCTCTTTTCCTTTTCTCCCTTTGCTTTTTCTGCCCGGGGATAATATTGCCGTGGCATGGTAACGATGTATCCGACTCCTTGCTTTGACTCGATCAGCTCCTCTGCCTTAAGCTCGCCGTACGCCTTTACAATTGTGTTTCGATGAACGCCGAGAATCTTTGCATTTGCCCTCTCTGAGGGCAATGTGCTTCCCACTGCCAGTTCTCCCGAAAAAATCATTCTTCTCATCTGATCGGCTATCTGCCGGTAAATCGGAATTTTTAAGTCCTGGTTTATTTTAATATTCATACCTTTTCTCCGTGAAACTGATAGTAGCAAACCTCCAGCCTGCCGTTATAGAGCTTCCTGCGCCTGTTTGCGCTTCTTCCCAGCGCCTTTTCGATGGATTTGTCCGCTGTGACCACGAAAAGTGACCAGGTGGGGTTTTCGGTGAAAAATTCCCGATATGCCTTGTAAATTTTTTCGATGCCCTGTCTGTCACCGATTCGCTGGCCGTAAGGGGGATTTGTTATCATAACTCCGCTTTTGCTCTTTGTCCGCATGGCCGAAATATCCGCGGCGGCAAAGCGTATGCAGTCCTCCACCCCCGCCGCTTCGGCATTGGCTTTTGCGGCGGCTATGGCATTTGGATTGATGTCAAGCCCGAAAATCTTCGGCTTGCAGTCGTTATCTATCGCCTCAAAGGCCGCCTTGCGCTCTTCTTTCCAGAGTTTCTCGGGAATCGCTTCCCATTCTTCGCTTACAAAGCTGCGGCTTATTCCCGGAGCGATGTTTCTTGCTATCAGCGCCGCTTCGATGGGAATGGTGCCTGAACCGCAGCAGGGGTCTGAGAGGATTCTGTCCTTGTTCCAAAAAGAAAGCTGTATCATGGCTGCCGCAAGGGTTTCCTTTATGGGAGCTTCCACGCTGTGGATTCGGTAGCCCCGCTTGTGAAGTCCCGGGCCTGTGGTGTCCAGGGTCACGGTCACCCGGTCTTTTAGAAGCGTGATTTTTATTTCGTAGGCCGCCCCTGTTTTCTCGAAATAGTCCACCATGTAAAATTCTTTGAGCCTTTCCACTACTGCCTTTTCTGCCACCGATTGACAGGCAGGCACGCTGGAAAGTTTTGATTTTACCGAGGAGCCGTTTACGACGAATTTGCCGTCAATGGGAATCCACTCTTCCCAGGGGATTGCTTTCATCTGCTGGAAAAGGTCTTCAAATTCAAGGGCGGTAAACTCTGCCATTTTAATCTGGACTCTATCGGCGGTTCTGAGCCAAAGGTTTGCTTTTACCACCGCTCTTTCGTCGCCTAGAAAGGTGATTTTGCCGTCCTCGGATTTTATTATCTTATATCCCAAATTTTCGATTTCTCTTTTGACAACCGCTTCCAATCCAAAGGTAGCGGTGGCGATAAGTTCAAGTTTCATTATTTCCTCCCGAGAAAAAAAGCGTTCCCGAAAGAACGCTGAATTTTTTTAAAGGTAAGGTGCCCTTCTGTTGAGCGAATTGCTTTCCAGTTTTTCAAGAATATCCAGAGATTTTCCTGTTCCGATCGCAACGCAGGACTTCGGGTCCTCTGCGACAATTACCTTGATTGCCGTTCTGTCTTCAATTCTCTTGTCAATTCCGTTGAGAAGTGCTCCGCCTCCCGTGATGATGATTCCGGAGTTGCTGATATCTGCCGCAAGCTCCGGCGGTGTGATTTCAAGGACATTGTGAACCGCCTCACAAATAACATGAAGGGGTTCTTCAAGGGCGTCCATCATTTCGTCCGAGGTGACTTCTACGCTCTTAGGAAGGCCCGTAACCAGATCTCTGCCCCGACATTCTTTGCTTACAACTTCGTCTCTTGGGAAAGCGGTTCCGATGGTGAGTTTCAACTCCTCTGCGGTTCTTTCGCCGATGTAGAGTTTGTGCTCTTTTCTCATATATTTAATGATTGCCTCGTCAAATTTATCTCCCGCAATTTTAACAGAGGTGCTTGCCACGATTCCACCCAGGGAAATAACCGCGATATCCGTTGTTCCGCCGCCGATGTCGATTACCATAACCCCGTCAGGCTTTGAAATATCAATGCCTGCGCCGATTGCCGCCGCAACGGGTTCTTCCATGAGGTAGACATCTTTTCCCCCTGCCTGGGTAGCGGCTTCTCTTACGGCTCTCTTTTCCACTTCGGTAACGCCGCTTGGAACGCATACCATAATTTTAGGCTTGAAAAACCTCCCGCTGCCGCAGGTTTTTCTGATGAAGTGTTTCAGCATTCTCTCGGTGATGTCATAGTCGGAAATAACGCCGTCCCGAAGAGGTCTTACGGCTACGATATTCGCCGGGGTTCTTCCAAGCATCTGCCGCGCTTCTTCTCCAACCGCAAGAATTTCGTCTGTGTCGTTGTTTATGGCAACCACCGATGGTTCATTCAAAACGATGCCTTTTCCTTTTATATATACAAGTACATTGGCCGTACCTAAATCAATTCCAACTTCTGTCGCAAATCCCATTATCTATCTCCTCTTTTCTGTTGATATTAGTTAGCTTTTACATTTCTCTGAACATTATATATAATTTCGCGACTTTTTTCAATTTATTTGCATTAAAATATTTGGATTTTTTATCTTCTTCCGCCCGACGCAGGGTTTTTCGTCTACCGCCGTACCGCAACGGGTGAAGCGACAAGTCAATCCGGTTCATCGCCGCGTCGCTTAAGCGCACCGGAAATGGTTCGTATCCGCGGGTAATGGCGGTTGCCCTGCCGGTTCTACAACTCCTCGACTTCTCGCACAGAAAGTCCCGTGAGTTTTGCGATGAGTTCCTTTGCCATGCCCTCTTTAAGCATTCCCTTTGCAATTTCGCGCTTTTCCTGCGCCGCGCCGGACTGCTCGCCCTTTGAAAAGCCGAACTGCTCTCCTTTTGAGAAGCCGGATTTTTGCCCTTTTGAGAAGCCGGACTGCTCCCCTGCATCGTAGGCATCCTTTGCTGCTTCCCGCGCCCTGATCTCCGCAAACTCCTCCACCGTAATTTCCTTGAATAACATACCGGTTACCTCCCTGCTATGCTTCTTAAGGAAATCCGCAATCAGCCCCTCGTCCATGCAGCGCTTCACCGCAAGGTCAATTGCACCTTGCAAATCGCCGCCGTTTCCTTTCATCTCTTCCCGTATATAGAAAAGCAGCTTGCTATAGCCGAGCAGCGATGG
>CAVJCN010000042.1:0-4740 GCA_963647945.1 Absicoccus sp.
TTGCTATGCCCTGGGCTTCAGCGCCAGCACCGTTGACCCGATTCCGGAAGAAGAGATGAAGGCTATAGACAAAATCGTCCGGGTTTCGCAAATCGCCGCGAGTCCGGAGGAGGCAACGGGAGAGAATACGGAGAATACGGAAGATACCGACAATGCCGGTGAAATTTCATAAAAAAGTGCAGATGAGGGTGGCCGAAACCACCCTTTTTCTGTTTGCATTTAATGACATTTTAGTATATAATATAATGAATTACATGTTCGTATAAAAATATAGAGAAAAGGGCGGAATAATGTTGGCTGAAATAAATGAAATTTTTTTGATAGTTGAGCAATTTTGTATTGACAATTGCATAGTAATTCTGGCTTGTACCAACGCCCTTGCGCTGATTTTGGCAATCTGTTGTCTTGTAAAATTATCCCGAAAAAAACAAACCGGCATCGACCGCAGCGAAATGGAGGATTTGATGCTGAATTTGAACATCGAAAAGGCGGAGGTCAACATAGCCCAAGTAAATAAAGAATTTGAGGACAAACTTACAAGTGAAGATGCCGCCCAAAGTGCTCAGGAGGGGGTAACTGCCGAGGCAGCCGATATTTCCTCCGATGCGGTTGTGATTGAAAAATTGATTCCTATAGAATCCGGCAAAACGGAGCCTGCGGGGTTTTGCACAAGTAAGTCCGGAAGGGTTTATTCCGAAGAGGAAATTCAAAGTCAGATTAAAGACTGATTCTGCGATTATATAATGGAAAAAGAAATTTGAGTTATGGAGGCAAACCATGTTTTGTACCAAGTGCGGAAAAGAATTATATGAGGGCGACAAGTTTTGTGCGTTTTGCGGCGCGGAGGTGAGAAACCGAATCCCATCAAAGAACGACGAAGTTGTTTTTAATCCGCCCTTTAAGATTGAGGCACGGAAAAAGACAGAAGAAATTTTAAAAGCTGTGGAGGCGAGAAAAGAGGAAACGGCAAAGAAAGAAACTGTCGCCTTTGACTGGAACTTAGAGGGCTTTCCTGCCCAACAGCCGAAGAAAACAGAGGATGTCGACTTTAACTGGGATAGCGTACTGGAAAGACGAAACAGCAATCAGCCGGAGCCGCGGTACACGCAGCCGAAAGGGCCTGCCGTCCAAGAACTGGAAATTCAGGAACGACCTGCCCGGGGATTGAAATTTGAAACCCCGGAACCGGCGGCAGAACCGGCGGTATATGAAGAAGATCCGGACTCAATAGAGGCCCTGGAAAAAGAAATTTTTGCTTCTTCCGGCGAAGCTCAGGATGATAGATTTTTTACATTTAATCAGAAAAATGATGAATTTCAGAAGCTCCTGGACAAAGAAAAAGAACGGGTGCAAAACCTGGAAGATGAGTATAACAGGCAGTTTGCCGAAATGGATTACACATGGGTACCGGAGGTTTTTCCTGTAAAACATAAGAGCGAGCCGAAAAAGGAATCCGAGGCGGTACTTATAGGCGTTGCCCAGCCTGTTACCCCGAACACGGTGGATTTGACGGGAGAAAGCAGGACTTTTGCAAAGGACAGCTCATCCGAAGAGGCCTTACCCCCCAGCGGCGCACCCTGCGAAAGGGAACCCGCAGGAGGAAAAGCTGAGGACGCTGCGCCGCCTGCAAGCGAAAGACTCAGGTACTCGGATATTTTTCCGAGGGTTAATGTTCCCGGCGATAGCGACAGCATCGCTGATCATGATCGTGATGAAATCTATGAAAAACCGGTAAAAAAGCATGTATTTCTCAGAATACTGATAGCGATCCTCATAATTGCGCTGGTTGCTGAAGGCGCGGTTTTGGCGATAAAGTTTTTTGCACCGGAAAGCAAAGCCTCTCAGCTGATAGACGATATGACATTTAAAATTGTGGATTTATTTACAGGAAATTCCCGGGAAAATACAGAAAATGCACAGGCTGATGATGAGGATGTGATGTCTGCATATATGGCAAACATTGTTGCCGAGAAGTCTGCGGATATTAAAACCATAGGAACTGTAATATATAATCCGGAATTGGTCTATGATAAGAACAAAACCTATTCCTTTGAGGAAATATCCTCGGCAGAGGAGTTTGTTGACGGGCAGTGGGAAGGAATGAACGCCACCTACGGTGAAAAACTGATAGAAACGATCATAAAGTATTATGACGAATGGCTTTCCACGAATACAGACAAAGACCTAGTGGGAATAAATACTTTGGAAATCGGCGAAACAAAAACCGGGCAGAACGGATTTTACACGCTGTGCAAGGTGACATTTGCGAAGGCTGACGGCTCGGAAACCTCATATGGGCAAACGGTATATACTGTTATTTCCGATGAGTTGATGGTGATAAATGAAATCAAGGAGGAAAGTGTATAATGGAAAAACTCGAAAAGAAAGTCAGTATAGTAATCCTGATCATAGTGCTGGTTGTATCATTGTTTTTGGCGCTTGTGGGATTTATATCTGATTTCATGTGGTTCAAAGAGATGGGATATGTGGCGGTATTCTTCACCCAGCTCCTGACCCAGCTGAAAGTCGGAATACCGACTTTCATCATAGTGACGGGGCTTGTGATACTATATTTGCGGCACCTCAGAAAGAGCTACTTTGCAAAGATTGCGTCCTCGGAGGCAACGGATATGAAGAAGCTGAACCGTACCACAAATTGGCTGGCGGTGATCTTCGGCGTTGTGGCAACGGCAATGGCGGTTACGCAGCTTTGGTTTGAGATTCTTAAGTTTGCCAATGCTACGGATTTTGATATTTCGGATCCGCTATTTAACCTTGACATTTCATTCTATCTGTTCAAGCTGGAATTTCTCAGTCAGTTGAACGAAATTTTGATTGGCGTGATCGTTGGATTCATAATTCTTACAATTATGTACTACATCATTCTTATGACGGTAAGAACTCCCGATATGTTCAAGGATGAACCTACCCGGGATGCCGAAACCGGCTACGACAACGAACGCTATTCGGGAAATGCGAATCCTTTCGGCGGAAACCCATTTGGCAGCAATCCTTTTGGGGGAAATAACGGGGAGCAGGAATCCCAGGATCCTTTTTCAAAGATTTTCGAGTCCCTTACGGGCAAGAAGATGAAGGCAAAACCGATTAAGCCGAAAAGACAGTTTGATGACGGAAACTTCAAACAGCTTATGAATATCGCCTCGGGGAAGATAACCGTACTTGGATTTATTTTCTTCATCATGGTTGGAATCAATTTCTTCCTCCGTCAGTTTGACCTCCTGCACGCCCACACCGGCGCAGTTTACGGGGCAGGCTTTACGGATGTGAATATCACCCTTTGGATGTACAGGATCCTCTGCGTGCTGTCCGTTTTGTCGGCGATCATGTTCATCGTGCAGATGGGAAGAAAGAAATACAAGAGCCTTCTTACGGTTCCTGTAATCATGATAGTCGTAGGGCTTGCAGGTACAGGCGTGGGATTGCTGGTGCAGAATTTCGTGGTTTCTCCTGACGAAATCAACAAAGAAAGCCAATATCTGGAAAGAAATATCGAATACACCCAACTGGCTTACCAGCTGGATGATGTTGATATTAAGGACTTTGCGGCGGACAACACACTTACCGCGTCGGACATTAATGACAATGTTGAAACGATAAACAATATCCGAATCAACGACTTCGACCCGGCGCAGCAGTTTTACAACCAGACCCAGAGTATTCGTCAGTACTACTCCTTTAACGATGTTGATGTTGACAGATACATGATCAACGGAAAATATACCCAAACTTTCCTGACGGCCCGTGAAATCGACGAGAATAAAATTGACAGCTCTTGGCTGAACAGGCATTTGAAATATACCCACGGCTACGGCGTGGCCCTGTCCCGAGTTGACAAGGTTACCAGCAGCGGACAGCCGGATGTTCTCATCGGAAACATTCCGCCGGAATCGGAGGTGGAGGAAATTGAAATTACCCGTCCCGAGATTTATTTCGGCGAGCTTTCCAATGAATATATCGTTGTAAATACCGACGAAAAAGAGTTTGACTATCCGGACGGACAGAGCAACAAGTACACCACCTATGAAGGCACGGCAGGCATCAAGCTCAACCTCTTTAACCGGGTGCTTTTCTCGATCAAGGAAGGCAGCTTGAAGCTTCTCGTTTCCTCCAATATTGACAGTGACTCGAAGATAATCATTTACAGAAATGTAATGGAAAGGGTGCAGAAGATAATGCCGCACCTTGCCTACGAGTCCGACCCGTACATGGTAACCGTGGATGGGAAACTTTACTGGATGGTGGATGCCTATACCATGAGTTCCTACTACCCGTACTCGGAGCCTATTGACGGCAACACCGGCAGCACAAACTATATCAGAAACTCCGTAAAGGTTGTGGTTGACGCATACAACGGCGATACAAATTTCTACATTGTAGACGAGAAAGATCCAATCGCGGCCACATATCAGAAGATTTATCCGACTCTTTTCAAGGACTTTGATGAGATGCCGGAGGGTCTGAAATCTCACATCAGATATCCGAACTACCTGTTTGAAATTCAGGCCAGCGTTTACGCAAAATACCATATGGAAGATGTAAATGTATTCTACCAGAGAGAGGATATGTGGGACATCGCATCCGAAATTTACGGAATGGAAAAGACCCAAATGACCCCGAACTACTATATTGCAAAGCTTCCGGGAGAAAAAACCGCAGAGTTCTTTAACTCGATTCCGTTCACACCGAAGTCGAAGCAAAACATGACGGCGCTGATGGTGG
>CAVJCN010000042.1:5664-9376 GCA_963647945.1 Absicoccus sp.
ACAGAGAAACCGGACTTCCGGTGGGAACCTTGCGGATACCTGCGTTTCTAATCCATAATGACCGGACGGAAGTAGGTTCCAGAGTGATTCTCCGGGATGCTGTTTCCAAATTCAAGGAAGAACTCTTGTCGCTGCTTGCCGCGAACCCGTATGTTTTTGAATATATCGACGGTGCGGACAGTGTAGATGACATAGAGGAAATCAGGATTACCAGTGCTACAGAGCTTGAATTTTGGGTAAAAACACCGGACGACAAGGCGGACAGAGAACAGCTTTCCACATCCCAGGAACTTAAAGAACAATACTGGAAGAGAACCTACGGCCCTGTAAGGACTGCTCTGGAAAAGAGCATCGAGATTCTCGACTGCTACGGCATCGAGATGGAAATGGGTCACAAAGAGGTAGGAGGCGTAAAATCCAAAATAACCAGCTCCGGAAATCATGACCACATTATGGAGCAGCTGGAAATTGACTGGAAATATTCGGACGCTATGCAGGCCTGCGACAACGAAAAACTGGTAAAGTATGTTGTAAGAGATGTTTTCAACCAGTTCGGACTCAATACCAGCTTCATGGCAAAACCAATCGAAGGGGTTGCCGGAAACGGTGAGCACACCCACATCGGAGTCTGCGCGAAACTCAAAAACGGCAAGATGACAAACCTTTTCTCCCCGGCAAAGATGACGGAAGATTTCCTTACACCTATCGGCTTCGGAGCTTTGATGGGATTCCTTAAAAACTACGAGGTAATAAATCCTTTCGTAAGTTCCACCAACGATTCACTGAACAGGCTGAAGCCGGGCTATGAGGCTCCGGTTTGCATTGTTACATCTCTGGGACATTCGCCAAAGGAACCTTCCAGGAACCGTACCGTACTTATCGGATTGGTGAGGGATTCCTCCAACGCCATGGCAACGAGATTTGAGCTTAGAGCGCCAAACCCGAAAACCAATACATACCTGGTTTTGGCGGTTTCCTACATGGCGATGCTTGATGGGATCAGGGTGGCCCTTGAAGGGGGAAAATCCGCAAAAGAGCTTGAAACTTCACTTTCCAAGAAATGCGGAGAAGAAGATTTTTACCTTGAAACCGGCAGAGAATACAGAAGCGAAAAGGATGTTTTCGAGGATTTCACGGAGGGAGAAAGAACCGAGCTTTTCGGCAAGGCTCCAAAGACCATTTGGGAAAATCTCCAAGGGTTTTTCAACTACCCGGAGAAAACGGAGGTTATCATGGGAGACGGTGTGATTTCATCGATTTCCCTTGAATCCTACGAACAGTCGATTCTCAGCCAGTGGAAAACGGAGCTGCACAACAGGATCATTCCGAACCACATGACATTTGTAAGAGAGTGCAAGAAGATCCACGGCGATGATGCTACGGATTACGATCTGGAAAACTGGGCAGAGGTGGATCGTATGCGGCATTATATCGCGAAGGATTCCATCCATGAGAAGTCGCTTCTTACTCGGGTGAGAGAAGCCCTTGACAGCGGAGAATACGATTTGGCATCAGAATTACAGGTTGAGATGTCAGAGAAAATCGAGAAACTCAGAGAACGCTATTTGATCTATAAACGAAACTTGTTTTAATCAAGATATTTGAAGGAGATAGAAATGTTAGACATTAAGAGAATCAGAGAAGATTACGAGGGCGTTAAAGCCGGCGTAGAAAGAAGAACAAAGGGCAGCTTCGGTATCGAGAAAATCCCGGCTCTAGACGAAAAAAGACGGGCAGTTCTGGCAGAAGTTGAGGCTATGAAGAACAAACAGAATACGGTTTCCAAGGAAATCCCGAAGATGAAAAAGGCAGGTGAGGACACCTCCGCTATCATGGCTGAGATGAAGGAGCTTTCCGAAAAAATCAAGGTTTTGGACGCGGAAGTATCTCAGCTGGACGCAGACATCAAGGACGCGCTGCTGAATGTTCCAAACATTCCGGCGGACTTTGTGCAGGTAGGTGAGGACGACAGCGCAAATGTTGAAATCAGAAAGTTCAAGGAGCCTACGAAGTTTGACTTTGAGCCAAAGGCACACTGGGATATCGGTACAGATTTGGATATTCTTGACTGGGAAAGAGCCGCGAAGATTTCCGGCACCAGGTTTACGGTATATAAGGGACTGGGAGCAAGGCTTGAAAGAGCGATCATGTGCTTTATGCTTGACCTGCACACCCTGGAGCAGGATTACACCGAGATCCTGCCGCCTTTCATGGTAAACCGCGCCGCTATGACGGGAACGGGACAGCTTCCTAAGTTTGAAGAGGATATGTTCTATGTACCGCAGAAGGACTTTTTCCTCATTCCTACAGCGGAGGTTCCGGTGACGAATCTGCTGGCACAGGAAATTATTCCGGAGGATCAGCTTCCGATCCACTATACGGCTTATACTCCTTGCTTCCGAGCAGAAGCAGGCTCCGCGGGGCGGGACACCAGAGGTCTTATCCGCCAGCACCAGTTCAACAAGGTTGAGCTTGTGAAGTTCTGCAAACCGGAGGATTCCTGGAACGAGCTGGAATCCTTGACTGCCGACGCAGAGGCGGTTTTGCAGATTCTGGACATTCCGTACAGAGTTGTAAGACTTTCCACGGGTGATTTGGGATTTTCCTCGGCTTGTACCTACGACATCGAAGTTTGGATGCCATCCTACGGCAGATATGTTGAGATTTCATCCTGCTCCAATTTCCTTGACTACCAGGCAAGAAGGGCAAATATCCGCTTCAGAAGAGAAGGGGGCAAACCGGAATTTCTGCACACTCTCAACGGTTCCGGACTTGCAATCGGCCGTACCACCGCGGCGGTTCTTGAAAACTACCAGCAGGCAGACGGCAGCGTAAAGATCCCTGAGGCTCTGAAAAAATACATGGGCGGCGCAGAGGTCATCACGAAATAAATTATCACGCAGTAAATTATTGGGAAATAGAATACAGGGCAAAACGAAAAGGAGCTTCGGCTCCTTTTTTGATAAATCGAATCGCTCCTTCTACGCCTTTACGGAAATTTCACAAGAGGCGCTATGCGATGTAGCTTGACAGGAAAAGAGGCAGAACGCTTTGGGAATACTGGCAGAGGGAGTAACTGCCCCCAGAAATGCACCAGTCGTACATCAGCCCTCGCTCCAGCATGGCGTAGGCTTTGGTAATATCGTTGACGGAAAATTCCTCTTTAAAAATTCCTTGCTCTTTGCCTTCGCTGACCATTTGACGAATCATCTTGTAATATGTACGATTCGGGTTCATCATGTGCCTCTCGCCGCTGGTGATGAGCTGGGTGGCAAAAAGCTGGCTGAGCAGGTCAACGGAAACCGTGTTGTCAATCATCAGGAAAAGCTCCTGATTCATGAATATCAATTTTTCTACGGGGCTGAGCGAATCGTCCATGGTCTCGGCAAGTTCATCGTATTTCTCATCGAAAAGATACGAAAGGGAGGAAAGCAGTGCGTCCTTCCCGTCAAAATAGTGATAAAAGGAGCCCCTGGAAGTGCCGGAGGCTTCCACTATTTCCTCCACGGTGGTATCGTCGTAGCCCTGCTTGTAAAAAAGCTGCCAGGCGGCGGATACGATCTTACCCTTTGTGTTGCGTGAATTTTTCTTTTTCATAAAAGTTTCTCCTAAAATTTTCTCTTGCCCTTGCGTTTTTTCATCGCAAAAAATCCAACTTTTTTAAAAAAATTTAATATTTATTTTTAATGCAGTTTTTTGTACAGAATATAGT
>CAVJCN010000043.1:0-9219 GCA_963647945.1 Absicoccus sp.
GCCTCCTTCAGCACCATGTCCTTGACCTTCATGAGCCGGGTCTGGTTGCCGCGCTCGTTTTCGTCCAGCCGCATTCGGATGTACTTTATGGTCATTTCCAGCTGCGGAATCTTCACATATTCCAGAGCGTTTACCCTGCGCCTTGTGCGTTCAAGCTCGGCTGCCAGCATCTGGGCTTCTTTCTCCTTTGCCGCAAGTTCCAGCATCAGCGGGAAAATCTCCGCAAGGCTTGCAATGGCCGAGTCCAGTTCACCGGAAGTATTTGCGTAGCCGTAAGGGTAGATGTTCGCCGCATCCTCCGCCGTGGTGGTAAAATCGAACACCGGAACATCAACGCTCATTACATTCTTGCCGGAAACCTCCAGCTTGACCCCCTGCTTCGGGTACATCAAAGCCTCCTCCAGCCCCTGCCTGCTCATAACCGCCTGGGCGATCCCAAAGGATGCGTAAACATCAGCAAGCTGCGCCTCCACGCGGTCGCGAAGTTCTTTATTCTCCCGCGCAAGTTCAAGGAAACCCTTCATCAGCTCGTCTCTCTTATCTTTCAAGAGCTTGTGCCCCCGCACCGAGGTGGCGTGACGCTTTTTCAGCGTCGTCAGCATCATGCGGGTAGGATTCACATTGAGTCTTTCCACTTTTGGAGCCTCCTTCCTTGCATTACAGATACTTCTCTATATATTCGTCCTTGATACGCTTAAGCTCGCTCTTTGGCAGCAGGCGCAGCAGCTCCCAGCCGAGGTTAAGAGTTTCTTCGATGCTTCTGTCCGTGTCATAGCCTTGAGAAACATAGCGTTTCTCAAATTCCTGAGAAAATTTTGCGTACATCAGGTCAACCTCAGACAAAGCTGCTTCTCCCAGAATCGCCACCAGTTCAAGGTTTTCCTTGCCCTTTGCGTAGGCCGCGAAAAGCTGGTTCATGGTGTCCGCATGATCCTCACGGGTTTTGCCCTTGCCGATGCCCTTATCCTTAAGTCTGGAAAGGGACGGAAGAACATCGATAGGCGGTTTGATGCCCTTGCGGAACAGGTCGTTGGAAAGAATGATCTGCCCCTCTGTGATATAGCCCGTAAGGTCGGGAATCGGGTGGGTTTTGTCGTTTTCCGGCATGGTCAGAATCGGAATCATGGTAATCGATCCTGCGGAGCCTTTCTTTCTGCCTGCACGCTCATACAGGGTGGCAAGGTCGGTGTAGAGATATCCCGGATACCCTCTGCGGCCCGGAACTTCCTTTCTGGCTGCCGAAACCTCACGGAGAGCCTCCGCGTAGTTGGTAATATCCGTCATGATTACCAGAACATGCATTCCCATGTCAAAGGCAAGGTATTCCGCGGCAGTCAGCGCCATACGCGGCGTGGCGATACGCTCAACCGCCGGGTCGTTTGCAAGGTTCATAAACATTACGGTTCTGTCAATGGCACCGGTTCTTCTGAAGTCCGAAGCGAAGAAATCCGCCTCTTCGTAGGTGATACCGATGGCCGCAAATACAACCGCGAAATTTCCCGCGTCATCGCCGATTACCTTTGCCTGACGGGCAATCTGTGCCGCCAGATTCGAGTGAGGAAGTCCTGCGCCGGAGAAAATCGGCAGCTTCTGCCCTCTTACCAGGGTGTTCAGTCCGTCAATTGCCGAAACTCCCGTCTGGATAAACTCCGCCGGATAGTCACGAGCCGCCGGGTTCATGGGAAGTCCGTTGATGTCCAGCATTTTGTCTGCAATAATCTCCGGGCCGCCGTCCTTTGGTCTGCCCATTCCGTCGAAAACTCTGCCCAGCATATCCGGGGAAACCGCAAGCTGAGTGCCATGTCCGAGGAATCTGACGGTGCTTTGTTTCAGGTTGATGCCTTGAGAAGCCTCGAAAAGCTGAACCAGCGCGTTATGACCGTTTACTTCCAGCACCTTGCAAAGTCTTTTCTCCCCGCTTGGAAGCAGGATCTCGCCAAGTTCGTCGTAGGTAACATCGTCCACGTCTTTTACGAGCATCAGAGGCCCTACAACTTCACTGATGGTCTTATATTCTCTAATCATCCGCTTCCGCCTCCTCTTTTACCAGCGCGTTAATTTCGGCGCGTATATCATTCATAAGTTTTTCGTATTTTTCGTCAATCTGCTCTTCCTCAACATATTTGAATCGTCCGATTTCCTCACGCTGCGGAATCGCCGCTACCTTTACGAAGGAAGCGCCCTTGCGAATACCCTCAAGTCCCTCTTTGTAGAAGCTGAGAATCAGTTTCAAGAGCTTAAACTGCTTGTTCAGGGAAGAATAGGTGTCCACATCGTGGAAAGCGTTTTGGTGCAAATAGTCCTCTCGAATGGACTTGCAGACCTCCAGCTTCATTCTGTCCTCTGCAGAAAGGGAGTCAACACCTACCAGTTGAACGATTTCGTTCAGCTCCGCCTCCTGCTGCAAAAGGGCAAGGGTTTCGGCTCTCATCTCAGGAAATTCCTTATCCACATTCTCGGCATACCACTTTTCCAGTCTTTCCACATAAAGGGAGTAGGACTGAAGCCAGTTGATTGCCGGGAAGTGTCTGGCATAAGCCAACGCCGAATCCAGACACCAGAATACCTTTACGATACGAAGGGTCGCCTGGGAAACAGGCTCCGAAATGTCGCCGCCCGGAGGAGATACCGCTCCGATAGCCGAAAGGGCGCCGATACGGCCGTCCTTTCCGAGGGAAACGGTTCTCCCTGCTCTTTCGTAGAACTGAGCAAGTCTTGAAGCAAGATAAGCAGGGTAGCCTTCCTCGCCTGGCATTTCTTCCAGTCGCCCTGACATTTCGCGGAGCGCCTCTGCCCATCTTGAGGTGGAGTCTGCCATCAGCGCTACCGAGTAGCCCATATCTCTGAAATATTCCGCAATGGTAATTCCTGTATAAATAGAGGCTTCACGGGCTGCAACCGGCATATCCGAAGTGTTTGCGATAAGCACGGTTCTCTTCATCAGGGATTCGCCGGAGCGCGGGTCTTTCAGTTCCGGGAACTCCATCAGTACATCGGTCATTTCGTTTCCACGCTCGCCGCAGCCGATGTAGACTACTATATCTGCATCCGCCCATTTTGCCAGCTGGTGCTGCACAACGGTTTTCCCCGAGCCGAAAGGTCCCGGAACCGCTGCAACTCCGCCCTTTGCGATAGGGAACATGGTGTCGATTACACGCTGTCCTGTGATAAGAGGCATCTCAGGCACCAATTTTTCCTTGTACGGGCGACCTCGTCTTACCGGCCATTTCTGCATCATGCAAAGCGGCTTGATATCGCCCTTTTTGAGATTTTCTTCGCCGTAATCCTCTGTCAGCCTGATTTTGCATATGGTCTGGTCAACGGTGTAGCTTCCGGATTCGATGGAATCCACCACCCCCGTTACTCCCACAGGCACCATGATGCGCTGCGTTACCAGCACCGTCTCCTCAACTTCTCCGATGATATCTCCGCCGGAAACCTCATCTCCCGCCTTAACAAGGGGCTTGAAATTCCAACGCTTTTCTCTGTTAAGGGAAGGAACTTTAATTCCCCGGGTGATATTCGGCCCTGCCACCTTAACCATTTCTTCGAGAGGCCTTTGGATACCGTCATACATCGTTTCGATGAGTCCCGGCCCAAGCTCTACCGAAAGGGGCGCTCCTGTGGATACTACCGGAACTCCCGGCCCGATTCCTGCGGTTTCCTCATAAACCTGAATCGAGGCTCTGTCCCCTCTCATTTCTATTATTTCTCCGATAAGACCCTGATTTCCTACATGGACAACATCGTACATATTTGCCTGTTCCATGCCTGTTGCGACAACCAGCGGCCCGGATACTTTTAATACTTTACCTTCTGCCATTTTAGTTTCCTCCAAATAATATGTCCGCTCCAACAGCTCTTTCCACCGACTTTTTCACCGATGTCATTCCTATTCCGAGGCTTCCCGCACTGCCCGGAATCGGTATGATTGCCGGTATCCTTTGGTCGGTATATTCATCCACCTCGGAAAGCATATACTGATAAAGCTGCTCGGTAACATATATGATAGCGAAATCTTCTTTTGCAAGGTGTTTTAGGGTTTTCTTCGCCTCCTCCGGCTCCTCCATGGGAAAAACCTCAAGCCCCACCGCGCGGAACCCCAGCACGCTTGCTCTGTCGCCTATTACGCCAATCTTATACATAAGTTTCCCTTAACCTTTCCGCAATAGCCTCTGCGCTCATTCCTGCGCTAAGCCCTGCAAGAATAATTCTGAGATTCTTTACTTCCGTTTCCTTTGCGATTAAATACGCCGCCGCGGTTTCCAGCCCGAAAGATTTGTACTTGCATCCTTTTGCAAATTCTATCTTCAGGTTGTCGAAGATTTTTTCAAGAGTTGCGAAGCTCCCGCTCTCAGCCGCAGCTTCCGCGCCTTGCGCAAACACATCGTAATATCCGGCGTGTCTGAGCTTCTCCGCTACGGAGCCGTAGCCCTCCTCGTAGTTTCCCTTAAAAAACTCTTCTTCGATATTTCCGCCGCCAAGAAAAACTTTCCCGAAGAAATTCTTCGATTTTCCGATCTTGCGAAGCCGTATAAAGGCTCCCATATTGAGGATGTCAATCAGAAGTTTTACATATCCTGTCACAAAATCGTTTCCCAGTTTCTCTGCCTCTGCCAGCATATCCGAAAAGCAGGCTCTGTCCAAGATGATGTCGATTTCCTGGGGGTCGCCTGTCTTTGCAAAGCTCTCGGCAGCCTCGGCGATTGCCTGTTTCATGTAAGAAGAAAGAATCGCAAAGTCTCTCTTTCTCACCGCTTCTTCCAGCTTCTCCGGCGGGATGGAAGCAGTTTCCGCAATATATGGCGCAGGATCCATCTTCAGCGCCTCCGCCTTTAGCAGCACCTTCGCATTGTGATAGTCATTCGGATAAAGGAAGAGTTTCATCTCCGGCTCCTCCGGCAGGATGGAAAACACCAGCTCATAGGCTTCCTGCAAACTCCGGGAAAGGATTTCCTCGTAGGATACCCCAGCGGCACCCTCCTTGCTTTCCTTTCCGTCTCCGTATCCGAACTCTGCCAAAACCTTCATCGCCTCGGGAACTCCCGGCTGCTCAACCACCTTTTCGAGATCCGCTTTTTTCAGCAAGTGAACCTCTTTGCTCCGCAACAGCACCGACGGGAAAACATAGTCATATTCGTTTTTGTTAGCCATTTTCGTTCCCCCTTTTAGGCGAAAAGAATCTTCGCGGCCTCTCCTGCCAGCTCGTCCTTATGCACTTTGACCAAGGATTCAATGGTGCAGTCCGCAAAGGTGGCGCGATAGGTGATGATATATCCGCCTTTCATGTCCCCTGCGTTTTCAGCCACGGTGAATCTTTCCGCATATTGGATCTCGTCGCCGTATTTATCTCTCCGCTTCTGCGCAACCGCTGCATTCAGCCCGTCGCAAACCTTCTGCCCGATACGATCTCTTTCGTCTGCATTGAACAAGAGGCTTCCGCCGTACATATCCGCGCCGGCTCCCAGCTTTACCAAAAGCTCGATGTATTCATATTCGTCCATGGCAACCAGCGCGTCGGTGGCCTTGTCAAAGCAATCCGCCAGAATTTCCTGCTTTTTCCTCAGGATTATCTTCCCGGCATCGATATCCGCAACGGATTTTCTGTATTTTATGATATTTTCTTTTTCCGTTTCACCCTGTGCAAGGGCTTCCGTCAAAATTTTGTCTGCCTTTTCCTTTGCCTGGGCTAAAACTGACGAAGCCTCGCTCCGGGCCTTTTCCACCGCCTCGTCATATGCGGCTTTTGCTTCGCCGGTGATGCGATCGGTAATTTTTTCAATGCCCATAGTTTTTCCTTTCTCTTAAACCGGTATTCTCAGCCAGATAAGAACCGAAACAAGCAGTGCGAAAATTGCGTAAGTTTCAACCATTGCGGTGTAGATTATACCCTTTACCAGCTGATCAGGCCTTTTAGCTGTGAGCTGAAGTGCAGCCGCCGCAGCCTTGCCCTGAGCGATACCGGACCAGATTCCGACAGCTCCGATAGGAATCCCTGCACAAAGGAAGTAGAATCCCTGAGCCGGGGAAAGCTCGATCATATTGCCGCTGAGGAGGCCGATTTTTACCATGATAAGGAACGCTATGATCAAGCCGTAGATTCCTTGAGTGCCCGGCAATGCCTGCAAAATGATTGTTTTACCGAATTTTTTCGGATCCTCCGCAACAACAGCCGAAGCCGCCTGTCCTGCGATACCAACGCCCATAGCCGAGCCGATGCCTGCCAGCGCAGCTACCGCGGCTCCCAAAATTGCTAAACAGTTTCCAGCATTATATAAGAAAAACATCTTGTATCCTCCTAATTATTATCTTTCATTAGATTTTCTTGTTAGATTTACTCGTTAAATTTACTCGTTTTCGATTCTGATATATTTTGTCTTCGCTCGGAACGGCTCGAAAGGCTCTCCGCCGTCGATGTAGAATTTGCCGAAGAACTCAACATATTGCAGTCTTGCCGAATGTATGAAAGCTCCCAGCATATTTATAGCGAAATTTATCGCATGTCCCACAGCAAAGATTAGCACAAACAGTATCAATCCCGCGATGCCGCCTCCGAAGAGGGAGCCCATGGTATTTACAACCTGTGCGATAACTCCGGTGGCAAGCCCCAGCGCAAGGAGTCTTGCGTAGGACAGAATATCCGAAATCCAGCTGGTTATATTATACAGATTCGCAAAGGCACCTGTAATCATCCCAAAGCCCTTCTTGCCTCTGGCACCTGCAATCACAAGTCCTATGGCACCGATGATACTCATCCACATACCTGCGGTAGCAAGTGCCGCCGAGTCAAAGGCAGCCGCCCCGCAAAGCCATGCTGCTAGGCCTATAATCGTCACATACCAAGTGAACTCGTCGCATATCGCATCGATGATCTGTCCGTCCTTTATCTGCATATATGCTTGAATCCCCATTCCGATAAACAGGTGAATCACACCCAGAATCAGCGAGAATATCAGCAGCTTCATCGGGTCTTCCAGCGGGTTGAACCAAATCGCGTTGAAAGCAATTTCCTTTCCTAAGAAGGTTCCCGTAAATACGCCGATCAAATCTCCGAAAAAGCCTCCGAACAGTGCTCCCCAAATCACCGTCGAAATGCCGCAGTAGAAGAACAGCTTCATCATCTTTTGCATCGTCCCCTCAAGGTCAAACTTTTTGAGTATAACCCCGCAGCCTATGGCAAGTAATAGCCCGTAGCCCGCGTCGCTGAACATCATTCCGAAGAAAACGATGTAAAAAAGCGAATAGATTGATGTGGGGTCAAAGCCCCGGTACGCCGGAAGGGAATACATCTGCGTAATGACTTCTGTAGGTGCGAAAAAGCTCTTGTTTTCAAGAAGTACAGGAACTTCCTCCTCTTCGCCCGGCTCTCTGAATTTGTAATAGGCACCGTTTTCCTCCAGCACCCGAGAGACTTCCGTGGTCATTCGCTGAGGCATCCAGCCCTCCAGCATGAATGTTTTTTTCGTCCGAAGGAGCTTTTCCCGGATTCTTTCCTTGTCTTCACGAATTCGGAAAAGATCCGCATATTCCTCGATAGCCTCCTTGGAAGTAACATGTTTTGCGATTTCCGCTTTGAGACGGCCTGCCTCGGCCTCCGCCTCTTTTGTTTCGATATTCAATTTTTCCAGATTTTCCGTTGCAGTTCCGCTGAACTCATGCAGGTCAATTTCTGAAAAGCCTATATTCTTGAGTGTGGCGAGGCATTCTGCCGTTTCGGCTTTGCCGCTTATCATCGCCACATAAATGAAATCTTTTTCGTCGCTGACTTGCTTTAAATCAGCAAAGTCAAAGGATTCGTCGGCACCTGAATTTTTTATCAGCGCCATGGCTTCCTCAAAGGATTTTACCTCCGTCTTCGGAAGCACTCCCAGCGTTATATCTGCCGTTTTCGTGTGCATCTTGCCAAGGTCAATATCAAGTCCCTGCCAAGGTCTTAGCATCATAACGCTTGCCGAAGCTCTGTTTATGCGGTTTTCTGCTTCCTTTACCGCCTCTTCGAGCTTCAAAATTTCTTCTATCTCACAATACATCTTTTCTTGCGCCGCCTCGACTTCTTTCATGTGCGACGACTTTACCCTGCGTCTTGTAAAAATCAGCGGCTCTTTGAGCTGTCCGAACTTTGACAGGGCTTCCAGCGCCTGAGTTGCTTTCGCAACCTTAGCCGCAAATTCCTCCGCGTCCTTTGGTACGCTGTCCTGCGTAAGTCCGATGTTACCGGATTCTTCAAAGTCTTCGGGCTTTTGCTCCGTAATCTCCACTACGCCCAGTTTCATCAGCTCCGATATCAGCCTTTTCTTGTCATGTTCCAGTCCAAGAACTGCAATCCTTTGCATTTTAACAATTGACACTGATCTTCGCAATCCTTTCCGCTATCATCTCGATAGCCTTAGTTTTGTTGGCCTGCGCCTTTTCGGCAAGCTCCGCCGCCGAAATTTCGGCCTGCTTCAGCGCATTTTCATATCGCTGCTTTGCCTCATCCTCGCCCTCCTTTAGGAGCGCCTGAGTCCGGTCTTTTGCCTGGCTTTCCGCCTTTTCAATGAGTTTTCTTGCCTCGGAGTTTGCATTTTCAACGATTCTCGCAGCTTCCGACTTTGCTTCTTTTAGGCAAAGTTCGGCGTTTTCCTCGGCTTTGCGAATCGTATCTAGTTCTTCCTTAAACACATACTCGCCTCCTTTTTGAAAAATCCGTACCCCTTATGTATATTTTACCCCCATCTAAAACACTCAAACCGATTTTTTGCATTCTTGTACTAAATTTTGAACATTCACGAAAAATTTTCCGAAAATTTGTGGCAATTACAAGTTTGTGGCCAGAAAAAAGAGCGCAACCCCCTGACCGGCAGGCTGTGCCCTGTGTGGTTTATTATATAAGTTAATTTCACAGCTTAAGCCCTGCTAAAGCTCCGCAACCTCGCTGAGGGTTAACCCTGTAATCTTTGCGATGAGTTCCTTTGCCATGCCTTCCTTAAGCATCCCCTTTGCAATCTCCCGCTCTTTTGCCGCAGCTCCGGATTTTTCGCCTTTTGTGAAGCCGACACGCTCGCCTTCGTCGTAGCCGTCAAGTCTTGATATTTCAAGGTCTTCTTCTCTTGTCAGTTCTTTGAATAACATCTCCACAATCTCCGTTCCGTATTTATCCAGAAATTCCGTGAGAATACCCTCGCCTTTGCACTGACCGATAATCTTTACAATCACTTCGTTTGTCAGCTCGCCGATTTC
>CAVJCN010000044.1:0-2924 GCA_963647945.1 Absicoccus sp.
AGTACGGGGACAGGCTGATATGGGGGCTTACCGCAGCTTTCGTGAAACAATTTGTTGAAGACTGCTTACGAAATAATGGCAGAATCCCCAGATTTTGATGGGTAGAAATGCCGGCAATAAGGGTTTATAGTTTTTGTAAGGAGGTTTTTACTATGAAAAAGAAACTATTTACTACATTGCTGGCGGTGGTAACGCTGGTCAGCGCCACAGGCTTCGGATATGCGTCCGAATGCAGCCTGACACAAGTTTTCGCTTCGCAAAATGGGCTTTTGCAGCCTGGAAATTTCCAGACGAAATGCCTGCAAATCGAAGGCTCGCAGCTCCAATGCCTAAGCAATTTTGCGCGATTCTGCGAAACAGGAAAAATCGGTGGAATCGGTGGAATCGAGGGAAGCGGCTGCGAAACCGAAAGCATCGAGAATATTTGCGATATTGAAAAGTTCTGCGATATCGGAAACATTTTCGATAAGATCTGCGAAATCGCAAATGGCGAAACAGCAGAGAAGAATTCCGAAGGGGAAACCGGCGGAGAAAACACACAGAAGGAAGAAACCCCGCAGGAGGACGCTTCGCAGGACGGCACTTCACAGGAAGACGCTACGCAAGATAGCACCTCGCAGAGCAGCTACTCTGCGCAGGTTGTGAGCCTTGTTAACGAGGAAAGAGCCGCCAAGGGCCTTTCGGCGCTAGCAACGGACTCGCAACTCACAAGGCTGGCGCAGCTGAAGGCGGAGGACATGGCGAAGAACAAGTATTTTTCCCATACTTCCCCTACATACGGCTCGGCATTTGACATGATGAAAACCTACGGAGTTTCCTACGATACCGCAGGGGAAAACATCGCCACGGGGCAGAAAACCGCGGAAGCTGTCATGGAGGGCTGGATGAACTCCCAGGGACACAGAGCGAATATTCTGAACTCCGCATACACAGGCATAGGCGTAGGCTACGCAAGATCTTCGGATGGTACGACTTACTGGGTGCAGATTTTTAAAGGTTAGAACAAGGGTTAGAGCAAAAAGAGCCGGTCATGCAGATCGGCTCTTTTAAAAAAAAGTCAAGAAAATATGTCGAATTTGTAAAGAATGAGAAAAAAATAACTTCCACTTTTTGCAGCTATGTATTATAATTGAGGAGTAAGATATTCTTAATTTCATTTAGGAGGGAACAAATGAAGAAGTTATTAACAGTATTGCTCATTCTGGTAATGGTATTCACATTTGCTGCTTGCGGTGGAAGCACCGACGACAGCGGCGATGATGCCACTACAACTGCCGTAGTTGACTACGATTCCATCCCTGACGACTTTGAATCTGAAGACGGTACATATCAGATTGCAATGGTTACAGACGTTGGGATGTTAAAGGACGGTTCTTTCAACCAGTTCACTTGGAACGGCGTTAAGAAGTATGCTTCCGACAACGGCAAGTCATACAAGTATTATCAGCCGGGTAATGCCCAGAACGCAACAGACGAAGACAGAATCAAAGCTATGAGAGACGCTTGTGATGCAGGCGCAGAAGTTCTCGTAACTCCGGGATTCCTTCAGGAAACCGCACTTAAGACGGTTGCTCCTGAATATCCGGATGTACAGTTCATCTTCGTTGACGGTTGGGACATGGGCTTCGACAACCTCGTTGGTGTTTCCTATCAGGAAGAACAGGCAGGTTACTTTGCAGGTTATGCAACTGTAATGGAAGGCTACACTAAATTGGGCTATTCCGGCGGCGGCGGCGGTTCAAACCCTGCTTGCATCAGATACGGATATGGATTCGCGCAGGGCGCTAACGATGCGGCTGCAGCAAAGGGCGAAACTGTTGAAATGAGATATTCTTGGGAACACGGCGCAAGCTTCTCCGCTTCCCCTGACCTTCAGGCAATGCTTTCCGGTTGGTATAACGCAGGCACAGAAGTTATCTTCGTAGCAGGCGGTTCCATGTTTAACTCCGGAGATGCTGCTGCTCAGGCAAACGACGGTAAGTTAGTAGGCGTTGACGTTGACCAGTCCGGTCAGTCCGATGCAGTTATCACTTCGGCTATGAAAGACCTTGCAAAGTCCGTAGTCGACACCATCACCAAGTTCTATGACGGCGGAGCTGTATTCGGCGGCGCTACGAAACTCGGCGCAGCTGACAACGCAGTAGGTATCCCGACCGATACTTGGTCGCTCCAGAACTGGACAGTTGAGGAGTATCAGGACTTGTATGCTAAGGTAGTTTCCGGCGAAATTACCATCGATGACGACAGCGAAATGTCAGATCCTAGCAAAGCAGGCCTTGAAAATGTTACATTCGTAAAATAGGCTGAAAGGCTTGCGGCTTAAACCGCAATAATAAAGGGGGGAGAAAATTCTTTCCCCCTTTGTTTTATCGAAGAAAAGGAAGCAATATGTCTGAATATATAATTGAGATGAACCACATACGGAAAGAATTTCCGGGAATCGTGGCAAACGACGACATCACCTTGCAGCTGAAAAAAGGTGAAATACACGCGCTTTTGGGAGAAAACGGAGCAGGAAAATCAACGCTTATGAGCGTTTTGTTCGGACTTTATCAGCCGGAAGCAGGCGAAATCAGGAAGAACGGAGAAATTGTTGAGATTAACGACCCCAACGACGCCACTGCGCTGGGAATCGGAATGGTGCATCAGCATTTTAAGCTGGTAGATGTGTTCACGGTGCTGGACAATATTATTTTGGGTGCCGAAACCACGGATAAATTTGGCTTTCTTAAGAAAAAGGAAGCCAGAGAAAAGGTAATCGAGCTTTCGGAGCGTTACGGTCTGAAGGTCGATGTGGACGCCAAGGTGGAAAATATCACCGTTGGCATGCAGCAGAGGGTGGAGATCCTCAAAATGCTGTACAGAGAAAACGAAATCCTGATTTTTGACGAACCCACAGCGGTTCTTACCCCTCAGGAAATCGA
>CAVJCN010000044.1:3645-9197 GCA_963647945.1 Absicoccus sp.
CTGGACAGAGATGAGCCGCTTATCGTTGCGGTGCAGCCTACAAGAGGTCTTGATGTGGGTGCTATCGAGCGTGTTCACAAGGAGCTTGTGCGGGAAAGGGACGAGGGCAAGGCGATTTTGCTTGTTTCTCTGGAGCTTGACGAGGTGCTTGGGCTTTCGGACAGGATTCTGGTTATGTACGAGGGAGAAATCGTTGCGGAAATAGATCCAAAGAAAACTACCCCTGAGGAGCTGGGACTCTACATGGCAGGGGCAAAAAGGCAGGGAAAGGAGGCGAAGCAGAATGCCTAGACTTGAATCGGACAGCGGCAAAATAAAATGGTACAAATCCGAGGGCGCAAAATCTGTTTACGCCTCGCTCATTTCGATTTTAATCGGACTTTTGGTAGGAACCATCGTCATCATCGTGGTAGGATTTGCCCGGGACAGCATCTCCACGAAGGGAATCTGGGACGGGATCCGTCTTGTGTTCTTCGGCGTTTTCAGCACGGGCAGAGTAGACGGGCAGCTTGCTTTCGGCTTTAACCCGGTAAATCTGGGGAATATGCTCTTCCGGGCAACGCCCCTTATCATGACGGGACTTTCCGTTGCCATTGCATTTAAAACCGGACTTTTCAACATCGGAGCCGCGGGACAGTATCTTATGGGAACCATGGGAAGTATTTCCGTGGGGCTTTGGCTCGGCATGGGGGATTGCCCGACATGGCTGGCTTGGATATGCGCTTTCGGGGCAGGCATGATACTTGGGGGCCTTTGGGGAGCGATTCCGGGGCTGTTCAAGGCATACCTTAACATAAACGAAGTAATTACCTGCATTATGACAAACTGGATCGCGGCAAACCTTGTAACATGGTGGTTTGACGCCCACGATGTCTTTAAAAATGCGGCGGAGGGGGGCAAGGTGGGCTATACGATACCCCTCAAAAATGTTGATTTATCCACGCCGAAGTGGGGAATGGATCTGCTTTTCCCGGGTTCCCAGGCAAACGGCGGATTTTGGGTTGCCTGCATCTTTGCGATTTTGATGTGGGTTATCATGTCAAAGACGACTTTCGGATACGAGCTTCGTGCCTGCGGACTGAACAGGCACGCCGCAAAATATGCCGGAATCAACGATAAGAGAAATATCATCTTGTCCATGGTAATTGCGGGAGCCCTTGCCTCGGCGGGAGGAAGCCTCTATTACCTTTCGGGCAACACGGAATTTTATTGGTCTACCTATATGTCCCTGCCGTCGGACGGCTTCAACGGCATTCCGGTGGCGCTGCTGGCGGTAAATCACCCGATTGGAGTTATCTTTACGGGAATTTTCATGTCCATGCTCAATGTAGCGGGCATTCAGCTGAAATACCTGACGGCTTACAACGAGTATATTGCGGACATTATCATAGCCACCATCGTATACCTTTCTGCATTTGCCCTGTTCTTCAAATTGCTCATGGACAGCAGGAAGAAAAAGAAAGAAGCAGCGGAAGGAGGTAAGAAATAATGGTATTTTTGATTCAGCAAACCATGCTTTACGCTGTTCCTCTGATGATAGTCGCCTTGGCAGGGGTCTGTGCGGAGCGTTCCGGGGTAATAAACCTTGCCCTTGAAGGTATCATGATTTTCGGAGCCTTTATCGGAGTCATTTTTATCCGAATGTTCCAGGGAATGGGCTTTACCGCGGATCAGGGGCAACTGGTTATGATAATATCGCTGCTTCTTACGGGAGTCTGCGGAACGGCATTTTCCATGCTCCTTGCCTTTTCGGCCATAAAGCTGAGAGCAGACCAGACCATCGGCGGTACGGCACTGAATATGCTTGCTCCTGCGGTTGTGCTTTTCTTCATCTACATGATTGCCCAGCAAAATACTCTGGGAATGGCTACGGGAAGCGCTGCGGGCTGGTTCATGATTCGCCCGTCCACCTTCGGACTGCCGAAGGACTACAGCTGGGGAGCTTTCCTCGACCTGTTTATCAATAAGGTTTATCCGAGTACATATGTGTGCATCCTTATTTTCGTGGCGGTTTCCGTTTTCCTTTACAAGACCAAAACGGGAATGCGGCTTCGCTCCTGCGGCGAAAATCCTCAGGCAGCGGACTCCTTGGGAATCAATGTACATAAGATGAGATATCTGGGCGTGGGACTTTCGGGATTTTTAGCCGGGGTAGGCGGATTTACCTATTCCATGACCACCGCAAACTGCACCTCTACAGGGGAAGTTGCCGGCTACGGTTTCCTTGCCCTTGCGGTTATGATCTTCGGAAACTGGACACCGCTGAACATCGCCCTGGGAAGTATTCTCTTCGGTTTATTCAAGTGCATTGCCGCCATTTACGGCTCCCTCGACATCAACGGGGACGGGGTGTATATGCTGGCGGAAATCGGAGTAAGCCCATATATTTACAGAATGTTGCCTTATGTTATTACCCTGATTGTTCTGGCGTTTACTTCCAAAAATTCCAGAGTACCGAAGGCAGAGGGCATACCTTACGATAAAGGACAACGATAGGAGAATGAGTTTTTTACCGATAAACAAAAAAGAAATGCTAAAGCGAGGCTGGGAGCAGCCGGATTTTGTTCTGGTTACGGGGGACGCTTATGTCGATCACCACTCCTTTGGCACTGCTATAATAGCAAGACTGCTTGAACGATACGGATATAAAGTTGCGATACTGCCTCAGCCGAACTACAAATCGGCTGAGGATTTTCGCGTATTCGGAAAGCCGCGCCTTGGCTTCCTCATAAACAGCGGGGTGGTGGACTCCATGGTGAACAACTACTCGGTGTTTAAGCACAGGCGCAAAACCGATGAATACGCGCCGGGAGGCAAGGCGGGACAGAGGCCCGACAGGGCTGTAATCGTCTACGCCAACCGAGCGAAGGAAGCCTACAAAGATGTGCCCGTGATCATCGGCGGCTTGGAAGCCAGCCTAAGAAGATTCGGACACTATGACTACTGGAGCGACAGGGTAAGACGCTCGGTGCTGCTGGATTCAAAGGCTGACCTGCTGATTTACGGCATGGGGGAGAGAGCCGTGCTTGAGATAGCCGAGGCTCTGGACAGCGGAATTGCCGCAAGAGATATTACATGGGTTCGGGGTACCTGCTACCGGGCAAAGAACCTTGAGCTTGCGGGAATGGAAGAAGCCATAATGCTTCCGTCCTTTGATGAAATCAGCGAAAACAAAAGAGCCTACGCGGAGAGCTTCGCGATCCAGTACAGAAATCAGGATTCCATTTCGGCGAAAACCATGGTGGAAAAATATACTGACACGGTTTATGTTGTCCAGAATCCGCCTCAGCCGCCCCTTGAAAGGGAGGAGCTTGACGATTTATACGACCTTCCCTTTGAAAACGAGTGGCACCCAAGCTATGATGCCCAAGGGGGAATCCCCGCTTTCAAGGAAATCAAGTTCAGCATCGTAAGCTCCCGGGGCTGCTTCGGAGGTTGCAGCTTCTGCGCCATCACCTATCATCAGGGCAGGCAGGTCAGAAGCCGCAGCAAGGAAGCCATCGTAAGAGAGGCGGAGGCTTTGACTCACAAAAAAGACTTCAAGGGCTATATTCACGATATCGGCGGGCCTACGGCAAACTTCCGCTTTCCCGCCTGCGAAAAGCAGCTGGTTCGGGGAGTTTGTCCCAATAAGGACTGCCTGTATCCGAAGGTTTGCCGCAATATGAAGGTAGATCACAGCGACTATTTGGAAGTCCTGCGGGCGGTGCGAGGCATCGAAGGGGTGAAGAAAGTCTTTATCCGCTCCGGAATCCGATACGATTACCTCATGGCAGACCAGAAGGCCGATAAATTCATCGAGGAGCTATGTAAATACCATGTCAGCGGCACCCTAAAGGTGGCGCCGGAACACGCATCATCGAAGGTTCTTTCCTATATGAAAAAGCCGGATGCAGGGGTTTTCCTGGATTTCGATCGGAAGTATAAGGAGATGAATAAAAAGCTCGGTCGCAAGCAATATCTGATTCCTTATCTGATATCTTCCCATCCGGGCTGCGGGCTTCGCGAAGCGGCGGAACTGGCGGTGTTCCTTAAAAAATACGGTTTCATTCCGGATCAGGTACAGGATTTTTACCCGACTCCGGGCACCCTTGCCACCTGTATGTACCATACGGAGCTTGACCCCTTCACCATGGAGCCGGTCTATGTGGCAAAGGACATGGAAGAAAAGAAAATGCAGCGGGCGCTCATGCATTATCACAAAAGGGAAAACGAAGATTTGGTGAAGAAGGCACTGAAGAAGATCAACAGAGTTGACTTAATAGACTATCTAATATATAATAACAAAAGACCTAGTATTTGATACTAGGTTGAAGTTTGAGAACAGTATATATCGGCATATCGGCGGCGGGGCGGCGGCGAGCTGTGAGAACGCGAAATATGCCTGCGAAAGGATATGAAAATGCAGAGTAAAAAATGTTTTATCAATAGAGGAAAGGATCTGAAGGAAATGTTGAAGGCTGTGGCAGAGGCTTTCCCGGGAAACAAGGCGTTTATGCTCAAGGAAAAAGGCAAAATTCGAGGGGTTTCTTTCTTTGAGCTGCTTTCGGAAATCCGATGCATCGGAACAGGAATTTTCCGTGAAGGCTTAGCGGGGGAAAGAGTCGCCATCATCGGTGACAACAGCTATCCCTGGTTTTGCGCTTTCCTTTCCGTGGTGTGCGGAGGGGGTGTGGCGGTTCCCTTAGACAAGGGCTTTACGGCGGAAGAACTTAGAAATTGCCTGGAAAGAAGCAGGGCGAAGGCGCTGTTTTACGATGAGAAGCACGAAGGCATCGTGAAAGAAGCCATGGGGGAAATGTATACGGAAGCAGGCGGCGATTTGCCGAAGCTATATAAGATGACAGGGGAGGGAGAAAAGCTGAGCCGGCTTAAGAAAGCCGGGGAAGCTGCCCTTATCGCCGGAGATACCGCTTTTTCCGATGTGGAGATACGAGGGGAGGAACTTGCGGTTATCCTGTTTACTTCCGGCACCACATCCACTTCAAAGGCGGTAATGCTAAGTCACGGAAACATCATGAGTAATATCCGGGATATGCAGTGCTACGAAAGATTTTACCCTTGGGATGTAAACATGGCGTTCCTGCCACTGCACCACAGCTTCGGGCTGGTGGGAGTGCTGGTATTTATGGCTTCGGGAGCTTGCAGCGTATTTTGCGACGGTCTGAAATATATATCGAAGAACCTGGCGGAATATGGCGTAACCGTCTTTGTGGGAGTGCCTCTTCTGGTTGAAAATATGTACAAAAAGATTTGGCACAAGATAAACAAAGAGGAAATGACAAAAAAAGTAGAGTTTGGACGGCGCATGACGAAACTTCCGTTAGTGGGAAGTCTGCCTGTCCGCAGAAAAATCTTCGGTAAAATCATCGAGGGGCTTGGAGGCCATCTCAGACTGATCATATGCGGCGCGGCACCACTTTTGCCGGAAACTGCGGCGGGGCTTAACGACTTCGGAATCGTCACCATTCAGGGCTACGGCCTTACGGAAACATCTCCGGTGGTGGCGGCGGAAAGACCGGAAGACCTTGCGGCAGGCTCGGTGGGAAAGC
>CAVJCN010000045.1:0-9174 GCA_963647945.1 Absicoccus sp.
TACTACAAAGCCCGGGTAACGGTATATGATGCTCAAGGCGAACTGATTGCAAAGACTGCACTGAAACAGTGCAAATATGCTGCAAGAACAAAATAGACCAAAATAGCGCGAGGCGGCCGAAGTTGATAAAACGAAAAAAGTTGAGGATTTTGGCAGCCTTGCTGAAAAGCGGCCTATAAAAAACTAATAAAATGCGCAAGCGCCGAGGTAATTCAGGCTTGCGTATTTCTTTTAGGGCAAAGACTGCTGTCAATATCTGGCAATAACCGGCGGCCGCATCGTCCCTATTATGGGTAAGGGTTGCTGTCATTATTTGGCAGGGCGCGGTGGCTAAAGTTAATAAGACGGGGAAAGTTGGATTTTTTGGCGGTCCTGCTGAAACTCTCCAACTTTTTCGTTTTTTGCGGCATGATTTTCAGGGAATAGACATCGCCCGCTATGAAAAAGTTGGAGTTCTTACCGTGATTGCTGAAAAACTCCAACTTTTTTCGATTTTTGCCCATGATTTGCCGGCAAAAGACGCGGATTTTCTCCGAAAGTTGGATAAAATCCGCGCTCTTTGCCAAAAAGCCAACAATTACAGGCTTAAATCAGCGGTTTTGTTGTTTTTTTAATAAAAACCGATATTCCTCCAACATTTGGAAGAAAATGCAAGAAAAACGGGGCAAAACCGGCTCCAAAATCGCGAAATGTTGTAGAAAATCCGCCATAAGGCGAAAAAGTCCAACTTTCGGGTTCTCTGCAAACTCGGAACCACAAAGCGAAAAAGTCCAACTTTCGGAAGAAAATGTGAGAAAAACAGGAGGTAGCTTATATGTTTTTCTCCTTATGCTTATATAAACCTTTCAAGCCGCGACCGAACGCGCTCTTCGCCGAGAATCTGCTGAATTTCCCAGACATCAGGGGACTGCTGCCGACCCATCAGCGCCACCCGGATAACAGTGCTGACATGACCCACATGGCCTTTGTACTGATCCGGATTCTTTTTGAAATCCTTTGGCTTTACCGCGTAGCCCAGCTCTGCGGTGATTTCGCGAATCTTGCCGAACCATGTTTCCTGGTCGTCAGAATGATTGTAGGTTTCCAGGTATTTCGTGAGTATGAGGGACGCATCGCTTGCAGCCTCCTGGGGGAACTCGTCCTCAATTTGGAACATATCGTCAAAGAAATAGCTGATATTGCGGATGATCTGCTTTGCGTAAATGTGGTCTTTCCGGGGATTTCTTTCCTCTTTTCTACCGATGTCGAGAATTTTTTCGAGATAAGCCCTGTTCGCAAAAATAGGTGCCAGTTCAGGCTTAAATTCCTCGGACCAAGATTTGAGGAAATCAAAAAGTTCGGAAGCCGGAATTTTGAGCAGCACATCTTTACTCACATCGTTAAGTTTGTTCAGATCAAAGAGAGCGCCGGAATTGCTCATTTTTTCCGTAGTAAATTCAAATTCATCTATGTCTGCATCCGGGTTTGCGATGCGCCATTCCTCGAAGTTCGAGTTCAAAATCGTGAGCAAATACTCCCGCACCGCTGCCGGATGATAGCCTTCGTTTCTGTAGTAGTCCAGCGAAAGTTCAGGGTCTTTGCGCTTGGAGAGCTTGCGCTTGTTGCCTTCCTCGTCTAACTTCATAAGCTGTGCCGTGTGGCAATAAATCGGAAGCTCCCAGCCCAGTTTATCGAAAAGCTCCACATGAATCGGCAGGGACGGGATCCATTCCGCACCACGAACGACATGAGTTGTCCGCATAAGGTGGTCATCCACAACATGGGCAAAATGATAGGTTGGGATACCCGTAGCTTTGAGAAGAACAGTATCTTGGTCATTCACCGGCATGTCTAGAGTGCCGCGAATAGCGTCCTCAACCTGAAAACGGCGAATTTGATCCTCCGGAAGACTCATGTCACCGTCGGATTTTAGCCGGATTACATAAGGCTTTCCTGCAGCAAGATTTGATTCGATTTTTTCCAAAGTGAGGTTTCTGCTCACCGCCCATTTGCCGTAAATTCCGGGATTTGCCTTTTCGGCTTCCTGTTTTGAGTGAATTTCTGCGATTTCCTCTTCGGTGAGGAAGCAAGGGTAGGCGTGCCCCTCCGAAACCAGTTTCTTTGCAAAGCATTGGTAAATATCGCCCCGGTGGCTCTGGGTGTAGTCCCCGTAGTCGCCTATGTCACCATCCATTGTGGCACCTTCGTCAAAATTGATGCCGAAAAATCTAAGGGAATTGATTATTACTTCAACGGCACCCTCTACATAGCGCTTGTCATCCGTGTCCTCGATTCTGAGGAAAAACCTGCCGCCGGATTGGTGGGCGAGTCTTTCGTCCACAAAGGCTCCGTAGAGGTTTCCAAGATGTATAAAACCGGTAGGACTTGGGCCGAGTCTGGTTACCTTTGCCCCCTCAGGCAGATTTCTCGCCGGATAAAGGGCCTCGTAGTCATCCGGTGTCTTTGTGATATGCGGAAAAAGAAGCTCCGCCAATTTTTCGTAATTCATATTTATCCTCCGTAAATTATGGCAAGGTGCGGGCAGAAACCGTCAACCCGCCGCAAAATCAAATATTCTAACACTTTATTATATATGCAAAAGTATGAAATGGCAAGATTTTGGAAGAATAAACAAGAATAAAATCTGCGGAAAGAGAATAAATGGGAGAGAAAATGGAAAAGAAAGAAAAGACGGCAAAGACAGCATTTGAGGGCTACCTTGCAATTTTCAGAAAGGAGCTGCCTATTGGGGAAAGTTTCGATCTTCTGGAGCGCAAGCTCATAATCGGCGGACGAAGGGCGAGTGTTTTTTTCGTGGACGGTTTGCACGACTCGGACAAGGCGCTGCAGCTTTTCAAATATCTGCTGGCAGTGCGGACAGAATCTATGACAGGAATTACAAGCAGCGAAGAATTTTTAGAGCGGAATCTTCCGTTTATGGAAGCGGAAATTGCGGATGTGAACACCGCAATTACGAAATTATACACCGGCCTTGTTCCACTTATAGTGGAAGGGCTGGATAAGATCATTATAATGGATGCCAGATCCTATCCCGCCCGCGCCGTGGAGGAGCCGGAAAAGGAAAAGACCCTCCGCGGCGCCAAGGACGGCTTCACGGAAACCCTGATGGCAAACATCGGGCTGATTCGCCGGCGCATTCGGGATAAAAACCTGATTTTCAAGGCTTATAACGTAGGCAGCGTGGGGAAAAACGACGTGTCGCTTGTCTACATGAAGGATCGGGCGGATATGGACTTTGTGGCACGCATGGACAGGGCGCTTTCGAAGCTGGACACGGAGGCAAAGCCCCTGAACGGGAGCGAAGCCGCCACCACTGAGGCGGGCAAAGCCACTCGCAGTGAAAACGGAGGCAAAGGCAAAGCCGCCACAGCCACGGACTCCGCCCTGACCGTGTCCGACCAAAGCCTGCTGGAAAAGCTGCTGCGGGAGTTCGGCGCGGGCTCCGGCATAAATCCCTTCCCCAGAGTAAGATATTCCCAGCGACCGGATGTGATCGCGGCTCACATAAACGAGGGAAAACTTGCGATTATAGTTGACAACTCCCCCACCGTAATGCTCGTGCCTACCGGAATTTTTGAGTTCTTTCAAGATGTGGACGATTACTATTTCCCGCCACTGACGGGCAACTATTTCCGCTTCATCAAGCTGCTGAATTTTTTCGTGATACTCTTCCTTACGCCGGTTTACTACCTCATAGCCGAGTACGATGAGTTTACGCCGCGAATACTCAGCTTTTTCGTGCCCGAGTCGGACTTTGCAATTCCCATATTCTGGCAGCTTATGCTCCTTGAGATTGCGGTGGACGGACTGAAACTGGCTTCCCTTAACACTCCCGACTCGCTGGGAGCTTCGCTTTCCGTAATCGGCGCGTTGATTCTCGGTGAATTTAGCGTGGAATCCGGCTGGTTCATACCCCAGACCATACTTTGCATGGCAGTGGTGGCGCTGGCGGCATTTACTCAGCCCAGCATCGAATTTTCCTATGCCATGAAATTTTGCAGGATAATAATGCTTATTGCGGCGTATTCCTTTGGCGCGTGGGGGCTGGCGGCGGCAACTTTCGCGGTATTTGTACTGATGGGATCAACAAAAACCCTCACCGGAGGCTCATACCTTTATCCGCTGATTCCCTTTGATGCAAAAATATTAAAACGGTTGATTTTTCGCACCCAAAAGTGATACAATATAAAGATAAATTGTGTGCAGAGCCATTCCGCACCAATTGGATTGGGGGACAATATGGCGAGACTTTTGAAAAAAATACCTGATATCAAGCTGCCGAAATATCGCATGGGCGAGCTGGAGGAGCTTGAGGAATTGCAGCGGGAATACGCGAAGAACCACAGGGATATCATAAAAAACAGCATAGACGGCGGACAGAAAAACACCGGTTACCCGGGGACGGATTTCTGTACGGTCAAGGAAATCTTTGAAAACTCCACGACAAAATACGCGGAAAGACCTTTCGTGCTGGAAACCTTCAACAAAAAAACAGGCTTTGAAACCGCCACTTACGGGGAATTTAGAGATGACACGATAAACTTTGGCACCGGGCTTTTGCGGGTTTTGCGCCTTAAAGAGGATGAAAAGGTTATCATAATAGGCGAAACCACCTACGAATGGTATGTGGCATATATGGCGCTGCTCCTGGGGGCGGGGATTGCGGTTCCCGTAGACAAGGAACTGCCGGAAAACGAGCTGGAAAACCTGATTAATCGTTCCGGTGCCACCGTGATTATTCATACGCCGAAGAAAAGAGATTTTGTTAAAAAGGCGGCTGCGCACTGTAAGTCCGTGCGCTACACGGTTGAGATGTACAGCGGCGATTCGCCGGTAAGCGAAAAGGCCGGCAAGGATAAATCCGCAGACTCCGGATTCACAAGCCTCGGGTTTGATTTTCTCGCCTGCGAGGGTAAGGTTTTTACAGACCTCGGTGACACAAGCCTCATTGATAGGGAAATCGATCCGGAAGCCTTTGCGCTGCTCATTTTCACCAGCGGTACGACCTCTGCGGCTAAGGGCGTAATGATTTGCAACCGCAACCTTGCGGCAAACATAAACGGAATCACACCTTATGTGCATCTTACCCCGGAGGACAGACTTTTCTCCGTACTGCCGCTGCATCATACCTACGAATCCACCATCGGATTCATATATCCAATGGCTTGCGGGGCATCCATTGCGGTATGCCAAGGCCTCAAGCACCTTGCTTCGGATATGCAGGCAACCCAACCTACGGCGATTTTGGCGGTGCCGCTGCTCATAGAGGCTCTTTACAAGAAAATAATGAAAAACATCGAAAAGAGCAAAAAAACTTCGGTGGTAAAATCCGTGATTCGGCTCACTAACGGCCTTCGCAATGTGGGAATCGATGTGAAACGCAAGGTTTTCAAGGATATATATGCGGGCCTCGGAGGAAATCTCAGGATTATTGTTTCTGCGGCAGCTCCCCTTGACCCGAAAATCGGCAAGTGGTTTGAGGATATCGGAATCACATTCCTGCAAGGCTACGGACTGACGGAAACCGCTCCGATTGCAGCTCTTACGCCGGACTTTGACACAAGGATAGGCTCTGCGGGTAAGGCTGTGCATGGGGATGAAATTCGTATTTCCAATCCTAACGAACGGGGCGAGGGGGAAATCCTCATCAAGGGCGAAACCGTAATGTTGGGGTATTTCGACGATCCGAAAGCCACGGCTGAGGTTGTGCAGGAGGGATGGTTTAATTCCGGCGACATCGGCTGCCTTGACGAGGACGGGTTCCTCTACATAACGGGCCGAAGCAAGAATGTTATCGTCACTCAGAACGGCAAGAATATCTATCCGGAGGAAATCGAAACGCTGCTGGCGGATGTTCCGGAAATTTCCGAGTGCATGGTATACGGCAAGGAGGTTTCGGGAGAAAAAGAGCTGATTATCACGGCTCGAGTAATTCCAAACCTTGATGCAATCGAGGAAATCTACGGCAAGTCCCGTAAAAACCCCGGGGAACCTTTTACCGATGAGGAAATTTACAAAATTATCTGGAGCAAGATCAAACTGGTAAACCGCAAACTGTCAAATTATAAGTGTATCAGAAAACTGGAGATCAAAGATGATGCCTTTGAGAAAACCAGTACCATGAAGATCAAGCGTTATGCAGAACTTCAAAAGGACTGCCAATGATTTTTTCAGCACATTTCGATGAGGCGTTCGCAATAAAGTCCTGTGGCATTGCTTGCGGCGGCCCCCTTCTGCGATAAGAAATAAAAGTCCGGCGAGGTTATGAAAAACTTCATCGGACTTTTTAAGTGTGACGGGTATTGCCTTTATTTGAGAGCCAGCCCTTCAAAGTGATAACGGGGCTTCCCGATGCTTTTCTTTCCGTACTCGATAGCTTCCGCAGGGCAGTAACAGATACAGGCCATACAGTGGGTGCAATCGCCGCCCCATACGGGCTTTCCATCTGCGCCGAGCTTGATGTTATTCAAAGGACAGTTTTTTACACATTGCCCGCAAGTGGTGCAGGTGTCCTTGGCGCGAAAGGCGGCGGATTTGACAATGACACGGTAAAAAATCGGATTTACAAGTCCGCTCATGGCTTGATCGTATAGATTGTTTCGCGGGGCTTGAAATTCCTGTCCTGCTTGTATTGCCTCGATCGTTCGCACAATGTCAGGTTCTGCTTTCTCAACGATTTTTTCGGCTTCGGCTGTTTGCGGAGCGTTAAACATGGCTATATAGTTTTCCGGCATAATAATCTGTGCCGTACCCATGTAACGCAGCTGCTTCTGAGCCGCAAGCCGGCGGTTGTACTTTGCCGCGTTTCCGATTTCGCCGCCGCAGTCCATCACGAACCAAACACGCTCTGCTCCTGAAAGTTCCGTTCTTTCGAGCCACTCCGATACAATGTGCGGAAGCCTCCAAGCATATGTGGGAGCAACAACGATTACATCGCGCCCCATCTGCAACGGGGAATAATCCCTTTCTTTGATTTTATGGTTTAAATCCACCGTAATATCCTGCGTCGCTTCCGCGATGCGCCTTGCTATATACCGGCTGTTACCGGTTCCCGAAAAACAAAATATCATATGTGCACCTCCTTATCAAAGCAAGCCCATATCCGCAAACATATCATCTACGCTTGCAAATTCTTTTTGATTTGCAGTATCTTTTTCCGCCTCTTTCAACAATTTTGCAAAAGCAAGCATTTCTTCTTTTGGGTAAATGACAACAGGACGGAGGAAAATGCCGCCCTCCTTTTGCACAACCTCAAATTTATCGCCCTCTGAAATGCCAAGATTTTTTATAATCTCTGCCGAAATAGTGATTTGCGACTCATTTTTTAATTCTGCCAACATACAATCGCCTCGTTTTTGAATTTTGAAATTCGTATATTTGTATTATGCGCCATTTTTCCCATTTGCGCAAGGCAAATTACATAAATGCGAAAAAGTGCATATGTTTCATCGCAGAAAAAAGAGATAAAAAAGAGATAAGCCCGGGGAAAAGAGGGAAAAAAGAGGGAACCGAACGCCATGAGGGACTTGACCGCCTGCGGCGCAGGGCTTGCAGGCTTTCTCCTCGGCTCCCCATTCGGTCGCCTTCGGAACGCTCGCTGCTCGACCCTCCACTGGAGGCTCTCGCGACGCTCGCGCCCTCTCGGGTTCGAGTCCCTTTTATTACATACGCAAACGAAAAAGACCCATCGAAAAGATGGGCCTTTTTCGTTTGGTGCGCCATGAGGGACTCGAACCCCCAACCTTCGCATTCGTAGTGCGCGACTCTATCCAATTGAGCTAATGGCGCATATCGAAATGTAGGCAAGCTGCAATCTTGTTTGCTCCGCACTTCGTACCTATCCATTATACAAAATGTTTCTGCGTTTGTAAAGGATTTTTTTCAAGTTGCTTGGCAAAGCTGAAAAAGGTGAAAAAGATTTATATCAAACTTGCGGAACCTGCAAAGACCTCGGATACCATTCTTATCATCGTTGGTATCGGTACGGTTCTGGGGACGGAGCTTCCGGGAAAGGGAACCATATATCTTCAGCAACAGGTAAAATTCGTGGCTCCGGTTCATTTCGGCGACACCATTACGGCAACCGTGGAGGTGGTGGAAAAGAATGTGGAGAAAAACAGAGTTAAGCTAAAAACGACTTGCACCAACCAGGACGGACAGGTCGTTGTAGACGGCGAAGCCCTAGCCATGCCACCAAAAGAGTCCTAAATTCTTTTGCTTGGGAGCGGCGCGGAGGATAATGATCTTCCGGCGGCTCCTTTTTTCTTTTTGGTTGTTTCTTTGCCCAAAATCAAGTATACTATAGGTATCGAGAATGTGACAGACGGAAAATACAGACTTATCGAAGGGAGCGGGGGGAATGAGCAATACCGAAAAACAAAAGAAAATATCCATCGGCGTGGAGGATTTCAGAGAAATCATTGATAGAAACGGATATTTTGTGGATAAAACCTTGATGATAAAGAAACTGATTGAAAGCAATGCAAAGGTAACCTTGTTTATGCGTCCCCGGCGCTTCGGCAAAACCCTAAATCAGTTTATGATTCGCCGCTTCTTTGAGGACGAAATCACCGAAAAAGGTGAAAAAGTGGATAACGGCTACCTTTTCGACGGGCTTGCAATCGCTGAATGCGGCGAGGAAATCATGCGGCATCAGCAGCAGTATCCGGTAATTTTCGTGAGTTTGAAGTCAGCGAAACAGCCGAAATATGAAATGGCGTATGGTGCCCTTGCAGATGAAGTGTATCACGAGTTTATGAGGCACCGCTATGTTTTGCAGTCAGATGCGCTGCTTCCGATTGAAAAAGAACGCTATGAAAATCTACTGAATCGCAGAGCAGATGAAAAAGAGGTTGCGAAGGCATTTGCCTTTCTTTCAGAGTGCCTTTACAAATATCACGGAAAGAATACCATTATCCTCATCGACGAGTACGATGTGCCGCTGGAAAACGCATATTTCAGAGGCTTTTACGATAAGATGATTGACTTTATCCGATCCCTCTTTGAATCGGCGCTCAAGACCAATCCGTACCTTGAAAAAAGCGTAATTACGGGGTGCCTGAGAATCAGCAAGGAGAGCATTTTTACCGGGCTGAATAACTTAGAAACCGACAGTGTTCTTCACACACGCTACGGAGATTCCTTCGGATTCACCCAGGAAGAAGTAGAGGAACT
>CAVJCN010000046.1:0-9070 GCA_963647945.1 Absicoccus sp.
CGCCGCCGCCCTTATCCCTTTTCCCATGCCGTCCGAGAGGATAAGGGCGAGGCTGCCGTCAGGCAGCCCCGAGGAAATCGCGGTGTCACCGCAGATTTCCTCGGCGGCGGCGGTGGCATAGCCCACGCTGACCCTGAAAGCCCCAGGCGAAGCGGGCGGCACCGGAGCGGCTGTCTGTTCCGGCTCTGTCCTGCGCGCCTTTGGTGCTTCCGCCGAAGAAGTCGCTGAATCGCCGCCGGCAAAGTCCTCTGATAATTTTGCAACGGCAGGCAAAGCACCGCCGGCAGAGGCTTCTGTCGCTCTCGGCAAAACCGGCTGTTCCGGCTCTGCCTGATTAGTCTCCGCCCGATGGCGCGCCTCGGAGGTTGCCACCCACTCGATCCGACCGGCAATCTTTCCACCGGGCGGCAAGCTAAGCTCCTGTGCGGTGCTTTCCCCCGGGTTTCTTAATTTAAAGGCTCCTGCGCCTATCCTGCGGTTTTCGCTTTCTTTCATGATCCGGTTTCCTCCTTGCACGCGTTTCTGCCCTTAATCCAAAAATGAGCGCGCCGTTCTTGGCACGCCCACTCCGTAAAGCGTTAAACTATTTTATCATTTCCTTTTGCCGGATTTTGTCGAATCCTGAAGCGACCGAATAAAAGCCTCTATCGTTGCCGCCAGCGCCAGACCTGCGCAAATTCCGCCGTAAATTGCAATCGACACCCAATTGCACACAAAGGGCAAAGCGAAAAGCGCCAAGGCCGTCAGTTTGTTCAGAGCCGTGTGCATAGTAACGATTTTTCCCTGCATGAAACATCCTGCAATTGCGTTTTTTACCTTCAGATATATTACAAAAGCCACAGCCGCCCAAAGCCAAAAGGGGATTTCTTCCTTATATATGGGCAAGAGGCAAACCAGCGCCGCTGCCGCGAAGACCAAATCCCCTGCCGAATCCAGCATTTCCCCTGCCCTGCTCTCCGTTCCGGTTTTCCGGGCAACCGCCCCGTCCAGCATATCGGTGAGCCCTGCCAAAGCGTACACGAAGTAAAACGCCGGGCCGAGAGGTTTCAGCAAAAGCAGCACCCCCGAAAGACCAATTCTCATGCTTGTCAGCACATTCGCCGGGGAAACAAGCATTTCCGCAGTGTTAGCCACCTTATCTGCCGAATCTCTCGGCATTTCATGTTCCTCGCCGCCGCTCCTTGAATTTTTCTCCTTCCGAGGGTCGCCGATCCGTGTTTCTTCCTGCTGCGGGCTGCCGCCGGACTTTCCTTGTTCCATCATGCGGCTATCCGTCCCCTGTGCTTTAAATTCCGAAGAAAGTTTTTCCGTTTTCATAGGTTGCCTCTGCCGCTTTCTCGTAGCTTACGCCTTTAATTTCAGCGATTTTACGCACCACGAACTCCACATATTGGCTCTTGTTCTGCTCCCCGCGATATGGAACCGGTGTAAGGTAAGGCGCATCGGTTTCTGCCATCAGAAACTCAAGGGGAATCGCCTCCACCACATGCACCGTCTTTTTGTTGTTCTTGTAAGTGAGGGGGCCGTCTACTCCGATGGTTGCTCCTGCTTTCACATATTCTATGGCAAGCTCCCGACTGCCGCTAAAGCAGTGAATGTCTACTCTCGCATCGCCGCCGCAGTCGCCGAAGGCGACTGCCCGGTGCGAAAGCACCTTGCCCCCCGCCCCCATAATGTCAAACTCCGCGGGGGCGGCGGGCAGGCGGCGAGCCGGAAACCAGGATTTACGCTCCTCTGAAAAGGCTCCCTCTTCCCTCAGTATATCGAACACTTCCTGATCCGCTTCCCTGGAATGCACCACGATCGGCAGTCTAAGCTCGTTCGCCAGCTGTATTTGCCTGCGGAACCAGTATCTCTGGGTATCTCGGGGCGAAAGGTCATAGTGAAAGTCAAGACCGATTTCGCCGATTGCCTTAACCTTTGGCTCACTTTTGGCAATTTGGCGAAATCTTTCCAGCATTTCCTCGTCCATCAGCCTCGAATCGTGGGGATGCATACCGATAACCCCGTAGCACCAGGGGTAGCGCCTCGCGTGTTCTGCCGCCAAAAGGCTGGAGGGTTCGTCAAAGCCCACATCCATCACAAGCCCCACCTCCGAAGCCTCAATTTCCGCCGCCAAAGCCTCCCGCTCCTCCGGCGTAAATCCGTCGTTGTTCAAATGCGTATGGGTATCAAACAGCCTTACTTCCATCCTTTTTATTCCTCCAATTCCGGTTCTAAAAAAATTGCCCGGTTTCGGCACCCGGCCTAATATCGGACAATTTTTAACTCTTCTTTACAGCGGGCGGCTTGGCATCGCCCCTAGCTCACAACTTCTCCGTCCGGGGCGCTTGTGGTCACGATCTCGCAGCGGTCGCCGTTGTCCGCAAACAGCAGCATTCCCTTTGACTCCATGCCTCTGAGCTGCCGCGGCGCAAGGTTCGCCACAACGATAACCTTTTTGCCCACCATTTCTTCCGGCTTAAAATCCTTCGCCACGCCGCTGATAATCTGACGGCGCTCGGTGCCCATCTTAACTTGGAACACCAAAAGCTTGTCCGCTTTCGGGTGCTTCTCCGCCTTTTCAATCAGACCTACGCGAAAATCTATCTTGTCAAAATCATCATATACGATTTCCGGTTTCAGCTCCAACGGCACATTCTCCGGCTCTTTGTCCTTTTTCATGGCCTCGCTGATAGCGTACAGCTCCTCAAGCTCCTTGTCAATATCAAGCCGCGGGAAGATAGCATCCCCCTTCTTCACCTGCTCCTGATACATCCTCTCGAACTCGAAAGCATCCTCCCAAACCACATCTGCGTACCAAAGACCCATCTGCTTGCGGATCTCCTTGGAAGTGGTGTGCATGAAAGGATAAATCAAAATTGAGATAATGCGAATCGTTTCCGCAAGATTGTGCAGAACCGTGTCGAGGGTCGCCTTCGCAGCCGGGTCGGTGTCTGCGGTCTTTGCAAGCACCCACGGTGCCTTCTCGTCGATATACTTATTTGCCCGGCGCACTACGATCCAGATTTCTTCCAAAGCCATGTTGAACGCAAACTTGTCCATCTGCTCCTCAACCTTGGAAGCGGCGCCCACCGCAATAGCCCGAAGGTCTGCGTCGATTTTGTCCGCCGCGCTCGGAACTGCGTCCGGCACAACTCCGCCGTTATATTTTTCAATCATGGAAACGGTTCTTGAAACCAGATTCCCCAAATCGTTTGCAAGGTCGTAGTTCATTCTCTTGAGCATCACTTCATTGGTGAAAACCCCGTCCTGCCCGAAGGTGTACTCCCGAAGCAGGAAATATTTCAGCGCGTCGATGCCGTATCTTTCGATGAGAATTACCGGGTCGATAACATCGGATCCCTTTGCAGCCTTGGACTTGGAAACCTTTTCGCCACCCATAAGAAGCCAGCCGTGTCCCCGCACCTGCTTCGGCAAAGGCAGACCCGCGCTCATAAGCATCGCCGGCCAGATAATGCTGTGAAATCTGACGATTTCCTTGCCCACAAGGTGAACATCCGCCGGCCAGTATTTGTCGTAAAGCTCCGGCTCGTCCGGATAGCCCAGCGCCGTGATGTAGTTTGTCAACGCGTCAAGCCACACATAAATTACATGCTTTTCATCAATAGGAACCGGAATCCCCCAGTCAAAGGTGGAACGGGAAATGCAAAGGTCGTCAAGACCCTGATTGATAAAGGAAATCATCTCGTTTCTGCGGCTGTCAGGCTGCAAAAAATCGGGATTTTTGTCGAATAATTCCAACAATGCCGGCGCATACTTTGAAAGCTTAAAGAAATACGCCTCCTCCTTTGCAGGCTGAACCGGTCTTCCGCAGTCCGGACAGCAGCCGTTTACCAGCTGGCTTTCCGTCCAAAAGCTCTCGCAAGGGGTGCAATAAAGCCCCGAATACTCGCCCTTGTAAATATCCCCGTTTTCGTATATTTTCATAAAAATATCCTGAACCCGCTTGATGTGCCGCGGCTCGGTGGTGCGGATAAAATCGTCGTTGGAGATTTCCATTTTATCCCAAAGTTTCTTGATTCCGTCAACCACTTCGTCCACATAAGCCTGGGGGCTAACCCCTTTTTCGTCAGCAATGGTCTGGATCTTCTGTCCGTGCTCGTCGGTTCCCGTAAGGAATCTTACATCATATCCGCAAAGTCTTTTGAATCTTGCCATAGCGTCTGCCATTACCGTACAATAGGTGTGGCCGATGTGCAAGTTCGAGCTGGGATAATAAATCGGTGTCGTGATGTAATAGGTTCCTTTACTCTCTTTCATTCTACTCAACTATTCTTCCTCCTCGTCTTCCTGCGGACACGCTTTGGACATGGTCTTGTCCGTCAACGCAATAAGCGCAACCCCTGCCGCAAGAAAAGCCGCCATGGTTCTTCCCAAAGTCTTTGCAACCTTTTTTCCGCCTTTTTTCTTCTTGGTTTCCGCCTCAACAATTCCTCTTTTCATCTTAGTACCTCCTGTGTTCAATATACGCCGCAATCAGCCCCGCCGCTTCCTCTTCGGTAATGTAGCTGCTGTTCAGCGCCAGATTGTAATTTTTAAACTCTCCCCATTTTTGGTCTGTGTGATAGTTGTAATAATTTTGCCTTGCTTTGTCGTAGGTGGCGATGATATCCGCAACCCTAGCCGCCTCATCTCCGTAAACCTCCGCGGCGCGCTTTTTCCTGTCCTCAAGCTCTGCATAAATAAAGACATTCGTGACTCCCGGCATATCCCGAAGCACATAGTCGGCGCATCTTCCTACGATTACTCCCTCGCCTGTGCTTCCGATTTTTTTGATCGCTTCAAACTGGGCGAGAAAAAGTCTTTCGTTCACCGAAAGAGGGCTTCCGCTGACTCCTTCGCTGAAACTCAGCGCCGAAGAAAGGTTATAGGCGAAGCTGCTCTTTGCCTTTAGCTCCGTTCCCTCAATCAATTCCCTGGAAAATCCGCTGTCCTCCGCCGCCATATCCAGTATTTCCTTGTCATAAAACGGCACTCCCAATTTATCCGCAAGCATTTTGCCGATGATCCTTCCGCCGCTGCCGTACTGACGGCTGATTGTTACAAGTTTCTTCATGCCTCTGGTTCCTCCTCTACAAATGCCGCGTAGATGGCTCTGATTGCTTTCTCAAAGTCTTTGTTTTCCACTCCGACAATAATATTCATCTCGCTGGAGCCCTGTTCGATCATACGAACATTGACCCCCGCCCCTGCAAGAGCCTCAAAAAGCCTTGCCGAAACGCCCTGCCTGTACGCCATGCCATGTCCTACGGTGGCAATAAGCGCCATATTTTCCAAAACATCTATGCTGTCCGGCCGAAGTCTTGAGCGAAATTCATCCAAAACCTCGTCAAGCCTGCCGTTTATGGATTCATTTGCCATTACAACGGAAATGGTATCGATTCCGCTTGGTATATGCTCGAAATTGATGTCGTAATCGTCCAGAATATCGAGAATTTTTCTCACGAAGCCCCGCTCGCTGCTCATCATGTTCTTGTAAATCGCAACAACCGTAAAATCTCTGCTCCCTGCAATTCCTGTAATAATGCGGTTTTGCTGCTTTTCGTACTCCTCGGAAACCTCCGCGGTGATATAGGTGCCGCTGTCCTCCGGCTGATTCGTGTTCCGGATGTTTATCGGAATGTTTGCCATTCTCGCCGGGTAAATAGCGTCCTCGTGCAAAACGCTGGCTCCCATATATGAAAGTTCTCTGAGTTCTTTATAGGAAATAGCCCGAATCTGCTTTGGATTTTCAACGATTCTCGGGTCTGCCATCAGAAATCCCGAAACATCCGTCCAGTTTTCGTATACATCCGCGTGAACGGCCCTTGCCACCAGCGCCCCCGTTATATCGGAGCCCCCTCTGGAAAAGGTCTTGATTTTTCCGTCCGGAGTGCTGCCGTAAAATCCCGGAAGCACCGCCCTTTCGTGCTTTGCCAGTTCCTCGGAAAGGGCCCTGTCGGTTTCTTCCATCATAAGTTTGCCTTTTTTGTCAAATTTTATGAGATTTGCCGTATCAACAAAATCATATTCCAGAAAAGCCGCCACAAGAACCGCATTTAGATATTCCCCTCTCGAAGCGATGTAGTCCGCCGAAGGATTTTTTCTTAGGTTTTCCCTTATTTCGTCCAGATGTTTCAGCAGATCAACCTTGACTCCCAGATTGATTTCCACCGCCATGTATCTGTCCGCCACCACCTGAAAAAGCTGGTCATAGGGAAGATTGTGTTCGATATGGGTTTTGCAGAGATAGAGGATATCCGTAATCTTGTTGTCCCCCTCATACCTCTTGCCCGGTGCCGAAACCACGATATATTTTCTGTCCGGGTCGTGCCGGATTATTTCCTTCGTTTTTGTCAGTTGTATCCCGTCTGCCACGGATGAGCCGCCGAATTTTGCGACTTTTATGCCCATAAATCTACCTCCTACCTTGCAAGCCTTATAATCCCGTGGGCTTGTCATATATGTATCATATTATTTTATAACAAAATCCCGAAGTTTTCAAGTTTTTACCTGTGTTATTTCCGAATTTTTGCGGAGAAAACCTATTCTCTGCCGTTTTTTAAATCCTTTAAGAGCTCTTCGTTCAGCGCCCGTTGCGCTTCGGGTAGTTCCTCCCGCCTTTCAAGATCCACGATCTGGGTCACCCAGACCCGGGAGCGATACCAGCTCTTTGAAATCGCCTCAAGCACCGCTTTCGTGCAAATAGCGGCTCTTTCCCCTGCCCCGATGTAGTAGATCCTTATCACCATGCCCGTGCCGGTTGCCTTTATCTCGAAAACATTTTCCCGCTGCCCGACTTTTCTCAGCACCTCGTCCAGCTGATCCGAAATATGCCTTGCCACCACTGACTTTCTTTCGTTGTCGCAAATAAGATAAAACCCTACCGCCGCAACGCAGCCCAAAAATGTCGAAATTATATCTCCGAAGGCGCCCACTGTCAGATAATACATCATGATCCCCAGCAGCAAGCCCAGCCATTTTATTCTTCCGAGTAAATCCGTCCTTTTCCTTACGCTTTCCATAACTGTTCCTCTCATTTTTTAATACATTTATTATATTCGCAAAGGGCCGTTATGGCAATATATCTTTTCAAATTCTCGGATCTATGATATACTTCTTTTATGTGGAACAGGTTGGGAACAGGCTGAGGCATTATCCCCCATGCGCCTGCCTTTCTGCAAAATCGGAGATAAAACCGGAGGCAAATAAAATGAATTTGGCAAAACCTTTTAATAAATATTTTGACCACACCCTTCTCAAGCCCGAAGCCACCGCCTCGCAAATCGACAAGCTCTGCGAGGAGGCGCTGGAATGGGATTTTTACTCGGTGTGCGTAAACAGCTGCTATGTTGCCCGCTGCACGGATAACCTCAGAGGCTCTGATGTCAAGGTGGCGGCGGTGGTGGGCTTTCCTCTTGGCGCGGGAACCACCGCTTCCAAAGCCTTTGAAACCGAAGAAGCCTGCAAGGACGGTGCCGGCGAAATCGACATGGTTCTCAATGTAGGAATCTTTAAAACCGGCGACTATGACTATATCAGGGACGACATCTCGGCGGTAGTTGCGGCTGCCGAAAAGTACGGCGCAATCGTCAAGGTGATACTCGAAACCTGCCTGCTTTCCGGCGAAGAAATCGCGGAAGCCTGCAAACTTTCCGCAGAATCCGGTGCCCGCTTCGTCAAAACCTCAACAGGCTTTAACACAGGCGGCGCAACGGCTGAAAATGTCGCACTGATGAAAGAAACTGTGGGCTCTTCCCTGGAAGTCAAAGCAAGCGGCGGTATCAGAGACTTTGATACGGCAATGGCGATGATTAACGCCGGGGCGGATCGAATCGGCGCTTCGGCATCCGTAGCGATAATGGAAGCCTATCAAAATTCGGATAAATAGATAATATGGTTAATAAATCCAACAAATATGTATGTTATATATATGAGTAAGTAAGTAAGTAAGTAAAAACGGAGGCTATGAAGATGAATGTAACTAAAAAAGGAGCTTTGTTCAAAGGGATTTTATGCGGACTTTTCGCCTTGGGATGCGCTTTCGCACGACCTCTGGGATTCGCAGAACCGGGGGAATACTGGTTCATTGCGGGAGCTGTGATCGGCGGCATAAGCGCCATCGGCTACCTCAAGAAATGCTTTGAACGATAGCCCCCGTATTTCCCTTTGAGATTTTTGAGAGATGATAATTTGAGAGATAATATAATAGTATGAAGAAAAATACGCAAGAACTTTTTCAAATGGGCGAAGTGACCAAAGCCCTGGGAATCACCCGCAGGATTCTTATAAATTATGAAAATCACGGTTTGATCACCCCTGCCGTCAGAAACGATAAACGGGGTTTCCGCTATTACTCGGTGGACAACATCGTACACATCAGGTTGATTCGCAACCTGCAAAATCTGGGGCTTTCCCTTTCGGAAATTCAAAATTACATCGATAATTCCGGCAATATTGATGAGAAAATTCATCGGCTCACAGCCATTCGTGCCCAGCTGGATCAGTATATCGCCCAGCTACAGCTCAGGCAGGCAGAAACGGGTTCCTACACGGTACACAGTGTGGTGCTTCCGGCTTTTACCGCATATTGCCGCGAGTTTTCGGGGCTCGACCTTGCAGGAAAGACTTCCGCACTCAGGCAGACCTATATCGATGCCATGAAATCCTATTGTATAAATACCGAGAGCAGGATGTGTACTCAAATCGCCTTTGACAATCCCGATGACGGGCTTTTTATCGTTCCCGTAGATAACGACAGCAAGGGTTCCGCCATTCGCAAGTTCCCTGCCACCAGCGCCCTTTGCATTTACTACCGTGGGCCTTACGAAAATTTCGGAGATATTCACCGGATTTTGCGGGACTATGCCGCCGAACACGATATGGTTCCCCACGGAATATTTCGCAATATGTATATGGAAGGGCCTCCTACCCACGGCACAAACAGCAAAGCTTATATAACGCAAATTACCATGCCCATTAAATTCGTGACGCTATGAGGCCTCGGCATTTACAATTTTTTTGAAATTTGTTATTGACTTTTCACCTTCTGCGATGTACCATGGAGTTAGAAAAAGGATTACCGCTT